>CAYSZJ010000060.1:1940-22670 GCA_964435435.1 uncultured archaeon | reverse complement strand
AGAATTATAGTATAAGTCAGGATTTACAAAGCGAGATTGATAATAAAAAAGAAGAGATTAAGAAAATTCAAGAAAAAATACATTCTTTTGTGAATAATGAAATGAGTAATAAGAAATCTCAAGTGGAATATGATACGGGAGACTTAATTTCTAAAATAACCGAAAAGAAAGAATTTTTAAAAGAATTAATAAATTTTAATCAGAATTTAGATATGACAAAATTTGGTTTTCCAGAAGAAAAAATTCTCGTAGATAAAGATATTTTAAATAGATTCTATAGAGATTGTGCAAAAAAAGATCTAAATCTTGCAGAAATTTTCTTAGATATTGTGAAACCTTTATTGAAAGGAAATAGTATATCCTTAGAAGAATTTAAGCGGCTAGAAAATCTACTAGGTAAAAAAATTTCGCATAAGAAAATAATTGGGAGGAAGAATCAAGTTTGTATCGAAGCCAGTAAATCTAATTATTTAGCAGAGTTATTAGGTATTATTTGGGGTAGAGGTCGCATTGACATAAAATATCCTAGATATGATTTACTCATATATTTGAAGGGAATTCATAAAGATCATACGTTTATTACATATTTAAAATGCATTCTTACAAAGGTTTTAAAAGTCAATGAAAATAAAATAGGAATTAATTCCAATAAAGAATTTCTAAGATTAAGTAGTAAAGTTATAATATATGAACTATTGAAGTTTGGAATATTCCCTAAAAAAAGTAATTATTATCATACTATTCCCCTATGGATATTTGAAGATACATCTTTTGTTTTATCCTTTTTAAGAGGTATTCTAAGTATAAATTCAATGTTCTCTTTACGCATAATTCAAGATAGTTCAATACCACGTTATAATTTACAATTTCTTGTAAATAAGAATTCAAATAAATATCTTAAAGCAGTCCAATTTCTATTTCATTTATTTGATCTCGAAAGTAATATTTATAAAAATTCACTTGTAATAGATAAAAAATCAGATTTAAATAGAATTATTAATGAGTTTTTACATCCTTCTATTTGGAATCTTATGTGCTTTTCTTTAGAAAATTCATTGGAAGATATAAATATTGAATTATCAGATCTTTTAAATTATCACGAAAAAGTTTTGATATCTTATAATAGGGATTTTGCTTACAATTTAATTAATCAATTTGAACAACTAGGTAGTTTTGAATTAGTTAGTGATCATATTGGAAAAGATGGTATTTTGGGAATTGATCGTATTATTGATTATGTAAAAAAATTTTTTAAAGAAGCTGATGTGGTAGAAGTCTATGGTGAAAATGCTTATACTCATTGGTATTCAAATAATAAATTGATTCATATTGGAAGAGATTTACAATCATCAAAGATTCCATTTAAAATATTAAAAATTATAATTTGCAATATTTATGAAGTCTTAATGATGAAAAATTTCTTAGTTAGCAATGAATTCTTAATAAATCATTTAATAGATTTTTTTAATACAACTGAATTATTTAAGTTTCATGATACTGAAATTCCAAATATTCTAAGATTTGGCAGAATTTCTATTTTATTGAAAAAAAATCCATCAAAGAGGCTATTGATTAACTTTTTTGATAATATCATAAAATTCGTAAGAAAAATTCAGTTCATTAATGAATCGGGATATACAACATCCTATACAAAACTAGCAGAAGAATTTAATTTAATTTTCTATCATCACCAACAAATTAAAGAAATTATTGATGATTTAAACAATGTTTTTAATATAAATTTAAAAGTTCGCAGACAAAATAAATATGGAAAATACAAATGGACTTTAAATTTAATATTTAAATGGAATTATAAAAATTTCTATAAAATTAATGATAATTCACTAAAAAGGAACTTAGGAGAAATACTTAATATAGTTGAAAATGGAAACTATCATGATGAGATATTCGAATTAAGAAATCCTTCTTGTTCACAATTCTATATTAAAGGAGATGCATCACATCATTTAATGGATAGTGAGATTAATCATTTTAATGATCTGTTGATTGATAGAAAAATCATTCTTAATGATCAATTTACGGAGTTAGGTAGAATGCTTGTAAATTATGTTAATTTAGCAAGTGTTCATTACAGAGATAATGAAAAAGCTTTTAGTGAAAAAGGTAATAGAATTATACATGATTATTTACAATCATATATTAGAGAGAGAGATAATAATATTATTGTTACTGAGTTATTAATATGGCTACCTATTAATGAACCATCCAATAATGCTGATTATATTTATGGGCATATAGATTTTTTATTTTATTTTAATGATACTCTTTACGTTTGTGACTACAAACCATTAGATAAGAATTTTTTTAGATCGCTCCCACAAGTATGCCTTTATGGATTGATTTTAGATAAAATGTTAGATATTCCTAATTTAAAAATAAAATGCATTACATTTAATCAAGAGCAGTCTTGGGAATTTCCTCCCTCAATTCTTAATACCCATGTTAAAGAAATAATTGAGAAGATTAAAAAAAAAAATCCTAATGTTAAAATGGAGTGGAATCAATATATAAAATTTTAATACTTTTTTATAATAATACGCAACATTAATTTTTATGTTTTTATTAAGACTTAGAAATCCAGTAATTTTTTCTAAGATATTGAAAAATCTATATTCAATTTCATGATCTTTAATCCGCAAAAATTGGTCATAGTTCTTTTTTAACCTTCTATATAATTTCTGTCCATTCGGTGATAAAAGTCTTCCATTCTTGTCATTTAAATATTATAATTTTTCATAATCCATAAATGAACCTAAACCGACATGTCTTTATATGATTATAGCACCACTTTACTGCAAATCATTATATCTGGATTATGATGAAAATTAGGATAAAATAATGATAAATAAGATTGGATAAGATATACCCTGAAGCATTTATTGAAAATAATTTGCATCTGAATGTTGAGTATGTTGCTTTTTTGAAAAATAAAAGATTTTTGACTGCTCAGATCAATTACTAATTCTATTGTCTCTTTAACAATAAAGTAAAAATATCATTTTTAATTAGAATACGTGATTTTGATGGTAGAAGAACAAAACATAATTTTTAAAGATTTTAGGACAACTGATCAACAAAAAGAAATAATAAAAGCTTTAACGGAACAGTCTTTTAGCACAAAAAATTTAGCAAATATGTATATTGGTGCCTTAAAAGTATTACAAGATGAGTCAAATCCTGAACGTATTTATCAAAGTGCCCTTTCATTGAGAGAATTAGGGAGTAATATAACTAGTCACTTGAAAGAAGCTACTGGTGCTGAAGAAGCCCATAAAGAGTTAATGAGACAATTGATGACACAATTGGATGAGTTAGGTGGAGTTGTCACAGAAGTTATTGTAAAACAATGGTATGAACTTCACCAGTACTTCGTTGTTTTATGCCATCATGGTTTAGAAGCACAAGTTGAAGAATTTGAATTTAATTTATTGAAATTTGAAAACATTCTTTATTCATTACTTTGTCCTGTATATGGCCCTATTGAAGAACTTGATCGGTTAATTAAGATTGAAGATCCCACTGAAAAAGATATGGAACTTGTGAATTCACTATTGAAAAAGCAAAGTCATTATAGATATTTTTTCAAGAATTTATATCATCCCAATTGGGTTGATTTATTAATAAAGAATGGTTTCTTTGACAATCCACCTCAAAAAGGAGATTACAGCATAGAACCATTATATTTGACGAAAATTGCGGATAGTAAATACAAAGAGGTCATTGAAATTATTAAAAAACTATCAAGCACAACACACGAAGGAGCCCAAGTTGAATTCATGAAATCATTGAATAGAACCCCAATAAAGGAAACACTTCAACTGGAAAAAAAAATAAAAAGATGGATTGCAAATGCTCGATCAGGATATTTTGCATTATCTAAACAAGTAACACTATATATTGGAAAATTATTCGAGGAGAATGAATTTGAAGTAGCTTTTGAAATGACAAAAGCTATGTTAGCAATCACAGATATTCAAAGATTTGAAACTGATCAAATGAGAATATCCTATGATATTGAAGGATATTTTTATGGTGAGATCTTAAAGGAATTATTACCTTATTTAAAAAAAGGGAAGGAAGGAAACGCGAAGCGAGAAACGTTTTGCGAAGGGAAGGAAGGAAACGCGAAGCGAGTCACAGAAATTCATGGAAGATATACAAAGCATCGAGGTTCAAAAATAGGTATGGATTGCGAAACGAAGGGAAGGAAGGAAACGCGAAGCGAGTCACAGATATTACATCAGAGCATATTCTTTTTTCCAAATACATTTTTATTATTTTTAAGGAAATAATTTCTCCCATATATATTGCTATAGAACCCGTCTCTAGAGATGTTGAATTTTCACTTTACTATGAATTATTGATATTTGAGCGGATTTATTTTATCATTTCATTTATCATTCAGATATCTCTTATTATAGTCTCAGCATTAATTTTTTTTAAATATTGGAAGACATATCCTTGGAACAATTTTTCGGATTTTATTAATCAAAATGCTAAAAAGAAATTTAAAGATGCGAATTATGCTGATGCAGTTGAAACGGTTTTAAAGCAATTAAATGCTAATTTTAAGAAGATTTATAGGACGAAAACTGGAGAAGAAAAAGATGGTGTGGACTTAATTCATAATGTGTTGTCGGTTTCAAACCCTATTGTTAAAATTGCAGATATATCAACTGAAAATGGGAGAAACATACAAGAAGGTACACGATTTTTATTAGTAGGTTATTTTAAAAGTTACAGAAATCCATCTACACATGATGTAATAGAATTGGAAAAATCAGTATCATTAAATGTCTTATATGGTTTGAATGATATCATTCTTAAATTGGAGACTAGTAATGTTGAGTGTGCTTGTGGAAACAATGTTCTGTTCTTTGATTTTTTAAATAATGAAAAATGTGTTATTTGTTCTGAACGTACTTCTGAAAATTAATAATAATGATTTTTTTGTAAAGATTTAATTTTTTTCCTATTTACATAGAATATAATAAATAATTGGTTTTGTGAACCAGAAAAGAAAAATCATATTTTTCAAGGAGATATAATAAAATATATAAATACAAGACAAAAAAATCTAGGATTTATCATTTTATCAAATTCCTGTGATTTAGAGAATTTAAAAAATAAAAATGTAGTATATATTGCCCCAATATTTCCTTATAGTTCTGATTTTAATAATATGATCGTTGAAACGTCTAATAGAACTGAAAAGAAAGTGGAAACATTAAAATTTTCAACGGAAGTATTAGAATACTTCACAAATTTAGATAGTCAGTATATTTATAATAAATCAAATTATAAGAAGAATTGGATTGTAACTAATGAGAGACGTACCAAATTAGAAATTTTAAGTAATAAAAAGCTAATGAAAATCTTGAGATTTATTGAAAACAATCCCGGAATTCACGCTCGGGATGAAAGTATCGAAGCTGAATTAAATATTACTCGAACACCATTTTTAAAACATGTTATGACTCTTGAGAGATTTGATCTTATAAGATCTAAAAAAATCGGGAAAACACTTCATTATTTTATATCAGATGCCCCTGATGAATATGACCGTTATAAGGTTATCTTTTTAAATCCTTTAAATCCTCATATTTTAGAAGAATTCTTCAAAGATGAAACCATTAAAATTTCAAAAATTGGGGAAAAACTTGATATTTATTCGGGAACCATACTTTACCATGTAAAAAAATTAAAAGAGTTAAATTTAGTAAGATCTGCAAAGAATCAAGCTGGTAAAAAAATATTCTTAGTAAATTTTGAATTATTAAAGAAATACAACGAGTTTTTCGACGAACCAGATTTTAGCGAATTACTTAGGGGAATCTAAAATAAAATTCCCTAAAATAAATTGTATTTTATTTTTGGTAAAGCTTTAATTAATACCTTGATAGTATTATCAATCCCATTTTCCATATCTGGATGAATTTCTTTTGAATTGAGCAAATCATACTTTTGATCTCCAGGTAAATCTGTTACTGAAAGAATTGAAGCCGTTTTTAAATTATATAAGGTACCTAATAAGAATAAAATCGAAGATTCCATGTCAATCCCATGAATATTTATTGACTGGAGTGCTCTAACAAAATCTAAAGACTCACAAAAAAGAGCATCTGTTGTCCATAAGTTCACGTTTCCTTTAACCTTATTAGCAAAAAGTGAAGTTCCATTATTTATTAATATATCCTTTATCATTAAATTTGGTCGAGAAATAAAAACAGTTCGATTTCCTGTTAAAAGATTTTGAAATCTAGCAAATGGGGTATTTATTGAATCCAAATCATTTGCTAAAGATGGATGCTCCCGTATATATTGAGGACTCGTTCCATCATCACAATAAGCTAATTCTGGGATTAAAATATCCCCAATATCGATTTTTTTTTCGTAGTTTTCAATTCCACCACATAGATCTAGCCTAATTATGATTTTTGTTTTGCATCTCTTTAAACATTCAATAGCTATAGCACAGTTGGGAGCTCCTATAAAGGAACGGATAATGCTTACCTTCACATTGTTTAACTCTCCATTATAAACCCTGCCATAAATCCTTTTATTCTGAAGTTTTCGTAAGATTTTTTGCATTACCATTTTTACTGCTGGGAGAATAACTATTTCATTTACATTTGAAGGGCTTGTTTCTAGAATCATTCGGACGATTTTCTCATCTACGCTGATGAACTTTAATCCAATATTTAGTAATTCACTTTTGATTCGATTTAGCATTTTGATTACGTTGATTTATTAATGAAATATGAATAATCTTATATCTTATAATATTTAAAATTATTATTAAAAACAAGTGATTTTCTTTAATAGAAAAATCTAAAAAATGAGTGTTATAGAAGAGGAAATCTCTTTAAAGTTAGATGATAATCAAATTCGAAGGAGAGTTACTTTTGTTAGTGATCGAATATCTTTTATAATGGCAGTTTCTTTTGGTGTTTTGATATTATTCTTCTTATTATTCAATTACATTAATTTAGAATTAGAGTTGGCTGGATCATTTTATCTATTATTAATAATAATAGGTGCTATATGTTTTTTTAGCTATATCACTACAAATGAGGAAGTTTAATTTAATTATTTACTGATTATCATAATTAATTCGTTGTAGAATTTCATTTATAATTCAAAAGTATTATACTAATTATTCACGAACTTATAATTTTTAACAATATAATTTAATATTTCGATAAAATACAATTATTTATATCAATTAGAGAGAATTTTGAATACAGAGTGTACCTTTAATGAAGAATCGATACCTCATTGATAACAAAATTACAAATGAGTTTGTTGAAACTTATACAAAAACAACGTATAGAATTATTGGGGAACATAAACATAGTTCTATTAAACCTTGCCATTGGCTTGAACAAAGATTATTAACGGGAAGAGATAATCGTAATTGCTATAAAGGTATTTTTGGAATTCAGAGTCATAAATGCCTGCAAAATACCCCGTCATTACCTTTTTGTAATCATCAGTGTGTGTTTTGTTGGAGAGATATAGAACTTGGTTCTCTTGGTAGCGAGTTTATTGTTGACCCTGATGAACCTAAGTATTTAGTAGATGAGATGATTCGCCATCATCGAGATATCATCAAAAACCATTTACCTTTAAGGAGATATCTTGATAATTATGAAATAATGATTGATATTTTGTATTACATGCTTTTAAATAGGAATCAAAATCATAATTTAAACTCTTTAAATCAAAAAATACATGTCTCTAAAAATAAAATTGAACGTGCCATTAATCTATTAAAAAATCAAAACTTTGTAAAATCAGAAAATCACACGTTAAATAAATTTGATTTAGATGATGATATACAAGGTTGTATTGATTCTAGAGATGAAATAGAAGTTTTGATTAATAGAGAATTAACCACTCCAGATGAGATTATGCAAACTCACAGTGAAGCGTTACATCCTAATCATGCAGCTATTTCTCTAGATGGAGAACCTTTATTATATCCAAAAATATCTGAATTAGTTCAAGAATTCAGAAACCGTAATATGACCACATTTATTGTATCAAATGGGACTTTAACAGACAAAATTTTTAATATGGATCCATTACCTACTCAATTATATATTACACTTCCTGCTCCAAATGAACAAATTTACAAAAAAATTTGTCGCCCAATGATAAAAAATGGATGGAATAGAATTATGGAAAGTTTGGAGTTATTAAATACTCTTTCTTGTAGAACTTTGGTGCGACTAACTGGAGTTAAAAATCTCAATTTAAATGAGCAATATATTCAAGATTATATTAAAATTGTTAAAAAAGCAAATCCAAATTTCTTTGAAATTAAAGGATTTACCCTACAAGCTAAAGCATTGCAAATAACAGATCGCTTGAAAAGTGATAAACCCTTGCAATATTACTTTCCTGATTATGAATATTTGGATAATTTCGCTGTAAAATTTGAAAAAATAAGTGGTTTCCCCCTAATTTATAAGAATGAAGCCAGCAGAGATTTTTTATTTGCTATAAATTGGGATAAAGATAAAGATCCAAAGATTACTAATCTTTAATAATTTTAAAAAAAGAGTTAATCCTGAGTTTTGGATATGATTTTTTTTATTATTTTATTATATTGTTCTCCAAAATTTCCAATTTTTTCAACTATTTCCCGAAAATATTCCAACCATTTAATTTCCGCTTCATTATGAAATCTCCAATGTTTTAAAGGAAGTATGTAGAAAGGACTTAAGTTATAGAGATAATGAGATTTAACTAACTTCTCACCCTCATCAGCATGCTGGAATATATTTTTTCTTTCATTAATTTGCTTATCTATAGAATCTAATATAAACTGCTTTCCTTTAACCATGCCAAAAAGTAATATAAAAGGAGTTGCAGCATCTATATCAAAATATATTTCTTGTACTTGATTAAGATAATAAGAAATCTGTTCTTGAAATTCTTTTTTTCCTTTATTTAATAATTTATAGGTAATTTGTTCGGGACGATTACCTTCTTGCTTAGATCCTACTTCTTTGACGAGCTCATCACCTTCAAGTTGCTTTAATGTATAATAAAAAGACGCATTTGTAGCTTTAATATAATGATCATATCGCCATTCTTTTGCTAGAGAAATAAGTTCATAACCACTCATAGGTTTAGGAATTGTGCTCATTACACCCAATATAAATGATTTAAGCGGAGTATATCTTTTTTTTGGCAATTTTGCCTTCTCAACTCCTCGTATATAAATAAGTAATATAATTTTTCATTTTTAATATATTCAAATTTAAACAGTTAAATTTAAATATTCAAATTTAATTATATATAATAACTCTTATTATTTAAAACTTTAGGTGATGTTTGAAAAATGTTGAATAATGAAAAAAATGTTGAGAGAAATAAGAGGAAATTAAGTTTAAGAAATATTTTCTTTACTACAATATTTACAATATCTTTTATAATTCAAATAATCTTAATGTTCCTATTTTTTAACGAATTGGGTATTGTCATTTTGGTGTATATGGGGTATATAATTTGGGGATTCAGTCTCTATTTTGGTTTGATTTCTTTTTGGACTTTTAAAAAACGAGGTGGTGTGGAAAAAGGAAAGAGTTATTTATATACTACAAAGTTAGTGGATAATGGCCCATATGCTATAGTTCGTCATCCACAATATTTAGGTGGTATATTATTTACTATAAGTATTTCGTTCTGGACTCAAATTTTCCTTAGTTTAATTCTTAGTATTATCATCATAATTCTAACATATCAATGGACATATGTTGAGGATAAAAACCTTATTGAAAAATTTGGTGAAGATTATGAGGAATATAAAAAAAAAGTAAGGTTCTGGGGTATTTTCTAATTCTCTAATTTTTTTAAGAATATTTGAATTGTTTTTTTTAATTTGTCTATGTTTATTTTTTTTAAAGCTGAAAATTCTAAATATGGAATTTTTTCCTTGTTGTCGAGTTTGTATTTGTCTAAATGAACAACATTTAATCTATATTTTTTTGCTGATTCAACAAATAAACTTATAATTTTGATTCTATCCATATTAGATACTTTATCAATTTTATTTATAATTACCATTATTGGAATATAGTACTCCCGTAAAAAATCAATTAACTCAAAACTTAATGGAATTGTCTTTTTATTTTTGATAAAAAATTTATCAATCTCATCAGTAATTCTTAAAATATTTATAACAACTAGTCCAAAGAAATAATCTTGATGGTTTTTTTCAATATGAATCACAATTTGCTTTTTGATGTGTTCCTCTCTACGATGACTAGCAGTTTTCAAATATCCAAAACCAGGCAAATCAACTATTCGATATGGTAATTTCGGTTGTGAAACTGATTTTATTAATAAAGAACTACCAGGTTTTTTACCTGATTTTCCTTTGAAATTCCTAGGATTAGGCATTAATAATCTTGTTATTGCACTTTTCCCAACATTTGAATTACCTATAATTAATAACGAGGGTTTTTCCTTCATTTTACACAATTTTTAATAAGTAGAAACTTGGATATTTAAATTACAACTTTTATAATATATCACTAAAGTCCTCTTTAAGAAAATCTTTAAACATTTGTTTTTTTTCTTCTTCTTTGATCACCGGTCTAGTGCTTATAGGCTCACCAGCGTCTTGCAGAATTTCTTTTAAATTGCCGACATTAATACTGATTTTAAACTTTCCATCTCTTAAAAACCGTACAATCTTTTTCTCGTTTAATGTCAGTCTTAATATATATCCTAATGCAAAGTAGAACTGGTGTTCTGGAATTGGATCAATAGGAGATTTACTAGTAACTTCTTTTAAAACATCATATAATAAAAATTTTGAAGCTGTATGGTCTTCAACATTAAAAGCTAAGTAATAGAGAGCATGATACCAAATTTTATCACGTTTATTTTTAATATAATCTAAAAATTTTTCTGGTGTTATAACTTCCTTTTCTTCAATTTCTTTTCTTTTAAGAAGTTCTTGTTTAATTCGTTCTTCTAATTCTTTTGAAACTTCGCCAGTTGGTTGAATTTTTCTATCTTCTTCAGGTACTCCCATTAATTCTTCTTGTTTTACTGTATCAATTGCTTCTTGCATTTCTTTTAATTCATCAAAGTCAATTTCATCTATATCTGAAAAGTCAGAAATCATTGTTTCTTTAAGATTTCGCTCTTCTTTAAGCTCATTCTCAATTTCATAATAATCTGTTAAATCAGATTTGGTTTCATCAGACATTTCTTCAATAATTAATTCATCTCCAGATAATTCTTCACTTTCCTTAACTTTAGCAATAGCGTCTTGTATTTCTTGAAGTTCTTCCATATCTAAATCTTCTAAATCAGAGAAGTCAGTTTCAAGCGCTTTCATATCTCTCAGATAAGTTTCTAAATCATCCTCTTCGTCTTCATGTTCTTCAATATCTTGTTTTTCGCTTCCTTCTTCTTGGTTTTCGTTCATTGTAAGTTATAAAAAGTTTTTAATAACAATTTTTGATAATTGTATAATTAAAGTATTGATATTCGTATAATTAAAATTGTTCTAAATATTAATAGACTTTAGTATGGAAAAATTTAACTTAGATAATTATAAAGGAATTATCTTCGATATGGATGGTGTGATTTTTAATATATCTGAAGCAATAAAGAAAGCCGTTGATGATTCAGTAGAAAAATATCAGATGAATGTCAATCAAGATGAAGTAATGGAAGAGATCGCCCATCTAATTGAAGAAATCCAAAATTATCCTGTGCCTAAAATACTTCTAAATTCCTATGATTTATTGAAAGTAAATTTCTTAGAAGGAATAGGCTTTTTCAAGAAATTACGGATTGCTATTTTTATGTTTAACCAATTTAATAAGTATAAAGATACTGAATCCTCGATTTATGAAGGGATAGATCAATTAATTTCAAAACTAGCGAAACACAAGAAATTAGCTATATTAACAAATAATAAAAGTCAATACGCCGAAGAAGTTCTAGAGAAATTCAATCTTTCTAATTATTTTAGTACAATAGTTGGTTTTAACGATGTTTCAGAAGTTAAACCTAATCCTGAAGGTATTCTCAAAATACTCGATAAATGGAATCTTAAACCTACAGAAGCAATCTTTATTGGAGATATGACAACTGATATCGAAGCGGGAAAAGCTGCAAATGTTAAAATGATATGTGTAGCGAGTGGACTTGCCCAAAAGGAAACATTGCTTGAACATCAACCGGATATCTTAGTAGATTCTACCGAACAATTAATTAAGCTCTTCAATATTTAATTGAGAAATATAAAAGAATTGAAGGATTTTTTTATTGAACTTCTTTGTAACCATAATACGATATTATAAAGTAGAATCCTAATAGATTATACTATTATTAATGTTTTAGCAAGGCTTAAAAAATCTAATTTATATATTAGGAAAACGAATAAAAAAAATTTAATATCAAAACAATGAGTGATAAAGCTTTTGGGTTTAAAATAACGGTAGTTGGGGATAGCGCAGTCGGAAAAACATCGCTAATTAAAAGATATACAATAAATACGTTTGAAAAAGATTATATTTCTACTTTAGGTATGCAATTTTCGAAATATGAAGAAGATGTAAATGGTGAAATGGTTGAATTATTCTTATGGGATTTAGCCGGTCAAGAATCATTCAGCGCTCTACGTGATAGATTTTATAAAGGAAGTAGCGGTGCTATTATAGTTTTTTCTCTTGCTCCTGAAGAAATTGAAACATATCGTCATATTGATAAATGGCGATCAAATATAAAAGAAGCTTGTGGGAATATTCCTATTATATTATTTGGAAATAAAGCTGATTTAGTTGATCAAAATGCAATAGCTACTAGCCCAAATTATGAAACTTCAGATGTTCATGTTAAGAAATTCGCTCAAGATCATAATATTATGGAGTATTTTAAAACAAGTGCTTTAACAGGTCAAGGGGTTAAAGAAGCATTTCAAACATTAGTATTTAAACTATATCAACGAGCCACTATATGAATCTCTTTCTTTATCCAGCTTTAAATATCTTTTTTAAAATATAGAGATAATATAACTCTTTTAATTTTAGATATTCGATTTGATTTATTGACTTTTAATGAGATACTCTTGTGTAAAAATTTAAAACATCTAACTTTTACTATTTAAGAAAGGGATATTGACTTTCGAAGGTTGATTTAAAAAAATGAGTGATGAAGAAAAAGGATATGGGTTTAAGATCACTGTGATCGGGAACGGCGCAGTAGGAAAAACATCCCTAATTAAGAAATATACACAAGGATCCTTTCAGAAGGAGTATATATCAACTTTAGGAACTCAATTTTCTAAATATGAAGAAAAAATTGATGGAGAAAAAGTTGAACTGTTTCTTTGGGATATTGCAGGGCAAGATCAATTTCAAGCATTACGACAAAGATTTTATATAGGAAGCAGTGGAGCAATAATCGTTTTCTCTCACGATCCCGAACAAGCAAAATCTTGTGAACATGTTCCCAGATGGCTTGATGATCTTAAAAAACATTGTGGAAATATACCAATGGTTTTATTTGGAAATAAAGTAGATTTGGTTGATGAGGCAACTCTAAGCTCAAATCCAGATTCACCCACTTCTGATACAAATGTAGAAAAATTTGCAAAAGATAATAGATTTGTTGGCTATTATAAAACGAGTGCGTTGACAGGGCAAGGGGTAACTGATGCGTTTAAAGCACTTGTTAAAAAACTTTATATGATCGTTAGGATCTCAAGTTTCTCTTAAACTTGATTTTATATTCTCATTTTTAATGAAAAAAATAACAATAAAAAAAGATTTTACGTTCGTTTGTAAATAAATCGTTCCCAGCTTTTTCTATTGGGCATTTCTAAACGCATACCCTTCCTTTTTCTGATTTCTAAAATGAGTTCTTCTTCAAATGAAGCAGGGACACGAGAAAAACCTTCGAATTCATACCCGAAAAACGCCTTTCCTTGGGTTGAGCCTCTAATATCGTCAGCAATTCCAATTGTCTCTGCTGCAGGGATTTGTCCCTGTATCCTCACGTATTCTCCTTCAGGAACGACATTGGTGATTCTACCTCGTCGCTTGTTTATGATTGCAGTGACGCTTCCCTCAGTTCCTTGAGGTGTTTTTATATCAATTCTTTGGATTGGTTCATAAAGATGAGGATCTGCATCTAACATCGCAAGGGAGAGAGCTGAGAAAGTCATTCCTGCAATCTGACCATATTGCGTATGCCGGGGATCCTCATGTATAACCATGTCTAGAAAGACCGCTTTAAATCCTGTTGCCGGTTCTTTTGCTATAATACAATCACCCAGCCAATCTCTAAAGGCAGCTGATAAATAAGACTTAACTCTATCAAATCTCTGTAAGCCTGAAGTGCCATTTACAAGTAAGCTTCCATGGTATACATCCACTACACGTCTAGCTTCTTTTGCATCCCACCCAGCTTCTTCTCTTAGGATTATAGCTCTCTCCTTTTTATTTTGTAAATCATTAACTTTTCCAGTTTCGATTAAGCGTTCAGTAGTTTCATCTAAGGGTTCAACATACAATAAAATTCGATTGTGAGCATTTGCTGATTTGGTATGAAATTCTCGACTCTTTTCTGTAATTTTCTCTCTATAAATAATAATTGGTTCTCCGATGTCGATTTGAACTTGATTATTAATCCTTTTAGTCAAGATTTCTATTTGTAACGGGTCAATTCCAGAGAGTATAAATTCTCCTGACTCATCATCCCTCCTATATTCTGCTTCTGGATTCGCTTTTAGCCATTTGCCTACTACTTCGTCTAATTTATCAATTTCATGTGCATCCTTTGGTTTGATGCTTCTTGACACAACAGCTTCACAAACATATTGAATTTTTTCGAAGGGGTGTAACAATTTCCTTTCTTCTCTATCCTTAGGAACGTCGTTTGTCAGCATAAATGTTTCACCAGCGGGGCATACAAAACCAAATAATGCAAGTAAGTTCCCTGCGGGTATCTTGGGAATATCTAAAATATCTGTTATTTCCATCACGCCGAGTCTTTTCACTCGATTGGTTGAATCACTATTAATTAAATAAATAGAATCTGTTTGATTAAATGTGCCCGAAAAAACACGACCTATAAGTGTAGCTTGATAATTTCTCTTAGGGTCTAAAAAGATCTTTGTAATCATCCCGTAAAGCGGTCCATTTGGGTCACTTTTCTGTAATGATTGACCTAATTCGGAGTTTAGATCACCTCCCCAGATATGTGGGATTCGATACTTAGAAGCACTAACAGGGTCCGGAAGATGGTCAACAATCATTCTTAACAGTGGTTCATCTAAGGGTAAATTATCCCTTAACCATTGAATATCTCCTTCATCATATTTCGCAAAAACATCTTGAGGTTTAAGATTTTTCTCAAGTAAAATCTCATAAGTAAAACCCCATCCATGTTTAGCTGAACCTACAGCTACAGAACTCTTTGCAAAATCAATTCCCCAATCCGATCCTTCTGGTCTAACCTTTTTAATTAATTCACTTACTTCTCTTGTAATTTTATCTATTTTAGCAAAGGTTTCTTGAGGGCTAAGTTTTAATTCACTTATCAGTCTATCAACCTTATTGATAAAAAGAACTGGTTTGCAGTATTCTTCACCAACAGCCAACCTAATATTAGTCTCTGTTTGAGTCATAACTCCTTCAAGAGCGTCTACTAATATTATAGCACCATCGCTACCCCTAAGTGCTCTCGATACTTCTCCTGTAAAACTTATATGACCCGGAGTGTCGTTAAGTTGGATAATATAAGGTTCATCATCTTTCGGTTTTCTAGAATCTTGAAACGCCAGGAGTACTACAGTTGTAAATATCGTGATTCCTCTTTCTTGCTCCTCGTCTTTCAGTAGATTAAGTACGTCTTAATCTAAATCTGAATCAGTCATTTGGAGCTGACCTGCGTCTTCAGGTCTCATCAGTCCTGCTCTACGTAGAAGGTAATCGGTAGCTGTAGTTTTTCCATGATCTATATGAGCAGTGATACTGAAAATTCTCTTCTTCTCATAAGAACCGGAAGTAACCAGTTTAGCGATTTCATCTGGGTTTTTAACTTTTACCATGAGTAATTCACATTGACATAATGTTGATTATTTCAATTATTATAATTGAGGAAGAGAATATAGGAAATCATAAAAGTTTTATTAATTTAGGCTATAAATCGTTAATTTTATTAGGTTTTTCTAAAACAAATAAACTAGAAAACATTAATAGTATTGATACTTTTCAAGGATTTGATTAAAACTTATTTTATCAACCTATTCTGAAGTTGTATGATTAATCCATTTGATTTAGCTAAAAATGTTGAGAAACAAGTTTGTAAGGACAGTACCAAAAAATTTTATAGATTTCGAAAAACGAGATTTTATGGGGGTTGCGCGACTGCAGATTGTTTAGGATGTAATTTGAGATGTGTTTATTGTTGGGCTCAAAAAAAGGTTTGGTACCCTGAAAAATATGGTGAATTTTACGCAATAAAAGCAGTGAGTGAAAAATTAATCAAAATGAAGTTATCATTAGTAAGATTGAGTGGCGGAGAACCAACAATCTGTAAGAAATATTTGATTGAGTTGATAAATTTAATCCCAGAAGATAAATTATTCATTCTTGAAACTAATGGAATTCTTTTAGATGAAAATTATGTCAGGGACTTAAGCAAGTTTAAAAATATATATGTGAGAATTTCTTTAAAAGGTGTTGATGAGACAACTTTCGAAAAAATTACGGGAGCAGAAGGTAAGTTTTTTCATAATCAATTGAATGCTTTAGATTTGCTTAAAAAATATAAAATTAAACATATAGCGGCAATCTTGATTAATTTATTTACTGAATCTCAAATTAAAAATTTAGGGATTCCCGATATAGAATATGAAACTCTAATAAATTACTCTTTTGTGCAGAAAAATCTCAATAAAAGAGGTATTGAGGTAATAAGAGTATAATATTACTTTAAATAATAATGTAAAATCCTTATAAGACGATTTAAATAATCCCCGAAGCTTCTTGAAATTTAAAGATAAAAAGGTAATACCATATTTATAAGAATATATAAAGTTTTTCTTGCTGATGTATTTTGGCTATTATATGAGTTTGCAATATTCAATACCTTAAAATTCTCAGGAATTTTACTTTTAACAAAAGATCTTAAAAAGTTTAAGAAGTGAGTATATTCTCGTTTAGTTTCTACCCATAAATACTCCTCTCTTTCAAAATATTCTGGATTCTTTTTTCTAAATTTGGATGCATGAGATTCTTCTTTTACTGGAGGTCCTCTTCGAATGTAAGTTTGTGAAATTGCTGGTTTTTCACAATAGAGCGCGAGATTATATTCATTTATATCATCCTCAAAATAGACTTCAAAAATTACTTTTCCAAATCTTTCTGCATGTGAAAATTCCTTTTCTGCATTAGCTTTTATTCTTTCTCCAAGAGAATATAATTTATCTCTATTTATTGTATAATGGATTTCTTGATCTTCGTTTATCAATTCTAATATAAATATTTTTGGAAGTAAAGGATCATTTAAATTAGATAAATCTACTTCTGGAATCGGATTTGTTTCGAAAAATTTTATATTAGGATCTTTTAAA
Source organism: uncultured archaeon (assembly GCA_964435435.1). Classification (GTDB taxonomy): domain Archaea; phylum Asgardarchaeota; class Lokiarchaeia; order Sigyniarchaeales; family SOKP01; genus Loki-b32. The sequence goes on along the minus strand of CAYSZJ010000060.1, from coordinate 5,035 downwards.
AACTCACTAATTTTGTAATTACAATATTTACAAGCTCGTTCTGATATCGCAGAAGCTACATTCCTGTTCTTATCAATAGGATCCACTATAATAAGGTAATCATTCTGAAAATGGATGATTTGATTTAATTCATCTAAGTTTCTGTTATAGTAATCAAGTGGCTTATCACTTAAATCTTTAAAATTCTTAAAAAGATTTACAATATTATCAAAATAGTAAATTAAGAGTTCAGCACTATATCCTATAAATCCTATTTTTCCTACTGCGCTTTTATCGCCATAACAATGATTTGCTTTAAAGAATTGCTTTAAAATTCTTACATCATTTTTTTGCTTTTCTGTTAAATTTTCTCTTACAAAACGTCCATGCCAAGGTGATCTGTCAACAGCAGTTATTGGACCATGTTCTTTTATTCTTTCTAAACTTAAAGCAAAGTAGAGAACAATATCAATTTTTATTTGAATATCATCTACTAAGTAGTCTACTGTAACATATGGATGTTCAGCATATAAGAGTCTTGGATTATGAAATTTCTCTGATGTTAAACTTTGAATAATCCAATTATTACAGAGCTTTAAAAAATCTTTTTTAGACTCTTTTTTTAATTTATTCTTGCTTAGATCCTTATATTTAACTTCATATTCCTTATAATCTAACCCTATAAAAAGATCAATATCAAAATCATCTTTTAATTGTGTCTGTTTGATGCCAGTTGAACCTTGAGGTTCGATATGGAAATTTTTAATATTTAGTTCTTTAGCTTTTGAAACTAATAATTTTTTTAGTTTTTCAGTAATAGTATCAATTAAAGTTATTTCATGAGAAGTTGGAATAATACTTTGTAAAACTTCGGTTAATATATCTTTAATAGATGGCATAGAATTGAAATTTAATCCAGTAAAAAATTAAGTATTCTATATTATAAAATTACTTCATAATTTTAAAAATCGATAGAAAATTGTGATTTTACATCCCCCACCAAGGATGGGTTATTTTTCGCATTAAAGTAATAAATTCTCTTAAAGCTTGTTTTTGATCTGTAGTTAATTCATCAAGAAACTTCCCCATTAATTGCCTTACGTGAGACTCTGGCATATTTACATAGAAAACTTCATCTTTTCCGATATCTTTACCTATTTCAATACCTCGTATAGAAATTGCAACTTCAGAATCTTTGGGTGCTTTCTCAATTGTTTGACCTTTATCTTGAATTTGATGAACTCTTCTGATTCTCTTACCGTTTTCAGTGATTAGTGGAACTTTTGGATATAATATTCCAGCTTCAATATTTACACCAAATACAGCAGGATCCGAATTTCTAAATATAAATTCTGGAAACATTTTAAACTTTGCAGGTAATATTAATTCACTTAACCCTTTCGCAGTATCTTCAGCTTTTCTAGTCTCGGCGTATTCTATATAATCTTCTAATAATCGATATATAACATTATTTGTAAAAATTCTTATATTATCATTATAGGCTTGATCTTTCCCATCAGGTAGAACAGGAACATTAAAACCTAAAACTACTGCACTATAAGGGTCAAAATCTCTAACAATACTTGCATTTATAATATCTTCCTTTTTAATAGGTCCTACATCTGCCACACTAATTTTAACTCCTTCCGTAGTAAGAAAATTCTCTAAAGCTTCAAGAGAACCCAAAGTATCTGCTTTTAATACAACTCCTGCTTTTTCTGTTTTTATTCGAATACTTTCTACTTCAGATTCTATATCTTTATAAATAGTTTCTTCTTCAGATGGATCTGCTATACCTCTAAATGGAGACCCTGCTACAACATCTTCAATATTAGGAGCTAAGATTTTAATACCTGCAGCAGCACTAACAGTATCAACTGAATCAAATCTTTGTCTTGGATCTCTTATTTCATCTAATGGTTTAGGTGTTAATAATGCTCTTGCTTTTGACTTAATTGGTCTTTCTAAACCACCTACAATAAATTCATCCCCTTTATTAATTATACCATCGTATATTAATACGTCCATAGTTTTACCTTGTCCCTTCTCCTTTTTAACTTCTAGAACAACTCCTTTTGCAGAACCCTCTGAGAATTTAAGATTTATCGTTAAATATTGCTGAATTAATCCCATTAAAATTAATAACAATGTTGATATTCCTTCTCCAGTCTTACCACTTGTAGGCACAATTGCGACTTTTTTTGTAAAATCTTTTATTTTATCGTATCTATCAATCCCTTTGAAGCCCTCCTCTAAAAAATTAACCATAATCTCTAATATTTTTTCATCTAAAAAGTCTTTTACATGAGGCTTTTGAGTTTTATAAGAATCTAAAAAATCAGCATCTATTTTTGATTTCCAACCAGATATTCTATCAATTTTATTCGCAGCAATTACAAATGGGGTTTTTCTGTCTCTTAAAATTCTAACTGATTCCCATGTTATTGGCATTGTTCCAGCAGTAACATCAATTACGAGAATTGCGATATCTGCAACAGCACCTCCTCGTTTTCTTAAGTTTAAAAATGCTGCGTGACCAGGAGTATCTACAACTAATATACCAGGAAGTTTTATATCCATTTCAGCAAATTCTTGTTTTGATTTGCTTAAAAATTCTTTAATATCTTCAGTTGGAAAATAAGATGCTCCTATATGCTGGGTAATACCTGCTGCTTCTCTTTGTTGAACCACCGTTCCTCTTATATAATCTAAGATAGTAGTTTTTCCGTGGTCAATATGTCCTAAAACACAAATAATTGGAGCCCTAATCGTCTTTCTTTCGACGTCAGTCATTTGACAGCACGTATCTCAATCGATTTCTTTAATAATGTCATTACATTACTTATAGTATAAAATTATTATTCATGGGTTTAGAATTTTACTTTAAATTTTAAGAAAAATTTGATAATTTTATTAATTAATATATTTACTTCCTAAATTCTTAAAGACCAAACTGAAGAAAGAATCCAATTTTTTATGATAATCCATGAATTCTTTCCATACTTCTAATATCTGAGGAATGTGAGATTCTTCTGCTAAGACTATTGATATTTAAACTTCATCTCAAATAATTATTAGATCTTAGAGAATTAATTATGATTAAGATACTTTTTTAA
>CAYSZJ010000060.1:0-1840 GCA_964435435.1 uncultured archaeon | reverse complement strand
TCTCAAATAATTATTAGATCTTAGAGAATTAATTATGATTAAGATACTTTTTTAAATATTGGGCTGTATAAGAATGATTATCTTTAACAACTTCTTCTGGATATCCTTCAATTACTACATTCCCTCCTTTTTCTCCACCCTCAGGACCAAGATCTATGATATAATCAACTGATTTTATTATATCCATATTATGTTCAATTATAACTACGGTATTACCTTTTTCTACTAGTTTCTGAAGAACATCTAATAGATACTGGATATCGTACATATGCAATCCGGTAGTGGGTTCATCTAAAATATAAAGTGTATTTCCTGTGCTTGTTTTTCTCAATTCTCTAGCAATTTTTACACGTTGTGATTCTCCTCCACTCAGAGTGGTTGAAGATTGACCCAATTCTAAATAGCCTAGCCCAACGTCTACTACTGTTTTTACGGTTCTCTTTAAATTTGGAAAACTATCAAAGAATTCTAAAGCTTGATGGAAAGTCATTTTCAAAATATCAAAGATTGATTTTCCACGATACTTAATCTCTAATGTCTCAGCATTATATCTTTTTCCTTTACATAAATCACACCTTATATACACATTAGGCAAGAAATACATTTCTTTCAAGATATAACCAGTACCTTTACATTTTTTACAATGTCCAACTTTTGTATTAAAACTAAATCTACCTTTTTTATATCCTCTCTCCCTTGATTCTGGCAATCCAGCAAATATTTCTCTAATATAATCTAAAGCTTTTGTATAGGTTGCGGGAACAGATCTAGGAGTTCTTCCTATTGGCGATTGATCAATATTAATAATTTTATCAATTTTCTCATAACCAATAATTGTATCAAATTTACCTTCTTTAACTTTTGAACTCCGCGTATTTATTAAATTGTGGAGTCCTTTATATACACAATCAATCATTAAGCTAGTTTTTCCAGCTCCTGAAACTCCTGTGACACAAGTAAATACACCTAAAGGGATTTTTACATCAATAACTTTTAAGTTGTTTTCTTCTGCTCCTCTTATTTCAATAAAATCTTTACTAATTTTACGTCTATTTTTCGGAATTTCAATTTTCTTTTTTTCTGATAAATAATCTCCTGTTAAAGTTTTTGAATTCAAAATTATTTCTATGGGTCCTTCAGCTACAATTTCACCTCCCCGTTCACCAGCTAATGGCCCTAAATCGATAATATGATCTGCATTTCGTATTATTGCTTCATCATGTTCGACTACTATTACAGTATTCCCTAAATCCCTTAATTTTTTTAACATATTAATAAGACGATTGATATCTCTCTGATGTAAACCTATACTAGGTTCATCTAAGACATATAATACTCCTACTAGGCTAGATCCTAATTGAGTGGCTAATCGAATTCTTTCAGCTTCGCCTACAGATAAAGTATTTGAACGACGATTTAATGAAATATAATCTAATCCCACATTTTCAAGAAAAGATAATCTATCTAATATTTCTTTCAACACTTCTTTAACTATTGTCTTTTCAGTTTCAGTTAATTCTAATTCTTTGAAAAACTTTAAAGAATCCTTAACAGATAACATAGTTAATTCAGAAATGTTAAGTTCATTTATAGTCACGGCTAAACTTTCTGGTTTTAACCTTTTACCATTACACTGAGGGCAATCTATCCGATTCATAAAACTTTCATAAATTTCACGCGCCCATTCTGAACGAGTTTCCATATACCTTCTATGTAGAATTGGAATTATTCCTTCAAAAGGTCTTACTACCTGCCAAGATGATTTAAATTCACTATTATGTTTCCTATAGTCATTATTATCACTTTCAAAATGAAAATCAATTGATTCATTTTCAGATCC
>CAYSZJ010000059.1:16435-22893 GCA_964435435.1 uncultured archaeon | reverse complement strand
GAATTAAGAAAAATGGGATATTTGGTAAAAGAACTGTCTACTATTTGATTTTCTTAAGAGAATTTTAAAACTTAAAAAATTGAAAAATTTTACTGTTTTGTAGTGATTTCTAAAATCATTTCTGCAACATGATTGTTATATTTCTTAACTTCATCAAAATTATCAATTGTTTCACCACAAGTTACAAAAAACTCATTGATCACAATTTTCCTCTTTTCAAAAAAGCTCTTGATTTTACTTGTCACTTCTTCAACTTTCTTTTCCTTATCTCCTTCGACTAAATCAACTTTATTAAAGCACACATAAATTTTATCGGGAAAAAATCGAACATCATTAAAGAATTCAAATTGTCTATCTAATTCGCGATCCATTGAAAAGACTGCTATAATTTGAGTGGCTATACGGGAGATGGTAATAATGCCCATTTTCACGACGGCACGGCTCCTATCTCCACCAGGTGCGAATATTGTATGTGCTCTATTGCTAGCATCTTCTCTAAACACAATTCGGTTAGGATGGATGGTTTTTGTTTCTTTTTCGTCCAGAGCACTTTCCTTATTTCCTCCGGGAACAGTTGCTTCTCCAGAAAAATCTGCTTTAACTACAGAACATTTGATTCCTCCTTCTACTTTTTCAATATCACCTTTTTTTAAATAACGGACGAAAAGACGAAGAATACTTGTCTTTCCAACACTGACATCACCCAACAATCCAATATTCACCATTATGCTTCTCCCTCCAATAATTTATTCAAGAGTAATTCGTAGTCTGGTATTATAAATTGTTCGAGAAACGCATTATTATGGGCATTGATAAGTGCTATTAATATTTCTTTAAGATTTTTAGCATTCTTTGAATATTTTATTAAATTTTCTGAGGTTGGTTCTTCAGTAAAATCTCTTGCATGTTCCTCAAATCCAAATTTAGATAGTTCAGGCAAAGTATTAAAAAATCCAAAAGCTGAATATCCTTGAAATTGATAAAATACAAAGAATCTTGTTTTAATATTTTTTATTATCTGAGTTAAATAAGCTGATGGGTAAATTTCTCCTAATGTTAGTTCTTCATCCTGTTTAATTACAAAATAAGGAGAAATTGGAGAAACTTGAGTACCATACATTTCTTTTGGTGGTATAGAAATAAAGGGTAATTTTTCTGAGACGATTGTCCAAAGATCTTCCCTTTTCTTCTCTAATAATATATCTTTTATCTCATCATAAGCAAAATAAAAATCTGATTGAAATCCTAATAGAGAACTTAAATATACTGATAATGAAGCGAATGTAGCTTCTAGAACTGGTCTTCTCCCTCCATTATCCTCTGAGGGTTTTACAGCTCCCTTCCAAGCTCTTAATCCTGAATATGCAAAGGATTTAACATCAAAAAATGCACCTGAAAGGAATAAAAATGAAAGCGGTTCGCCTTTATCACCAGTCAAAAATTCTAAAGATTTATTAATTAATACACTCTCTAACTTCGGGTCATGAAATTTGGAGTGAACCTTTGGCATTTGTAGCCATGATTTCTTCTTCGCCAAAATTACACACTCAATATAATGATTTTGATAAAATAAATAAGAATTCCCGAATAATTAATTTTTCCTATTTTAATAAAACATAATATTATGCTAATATAATATTTTGCAAATGATTAGAATAAGTCTAAATTAGACTATATCAATACCACAATTTTGTTAATTAATAACTTCTTTTGCTAACAATTCGTTCATCTTTGAAGTTATTAAATCATACTCAGAAATTGAATTTAAATTAGAAATTTTTATAATTTCTATTAGATCTGTATTTTTAAAATGATGATATGCCAAATCCATAGTAGAATTAGATTCTTTAATTTTTATAAGAGCCCCTTTCAAGAAGATCCTTATAAAATCCTCAGAGGTTTCTTTTATTGACCGTTTCTCAGGATCAATTAATTTAATTTCTACTGAATTAAGATCATAAAAATTTAAGATACATAATAATTGTGGTTCTTTATCTTTAGTAAAAATTTTTCTCTTAATATTTGTTCCTTTAACTTTTTCTTTTGGAATTTCTTCAATAAAATATTTTTCATCTATAGGTTTCTTTTCTATTTTTAGAGTTTGTTGATAAATCTCATCCGCACTAGAGAAAGATTTATTTGATATGAGTGAATTTAAGTAATTTAGGACTTCTTTTAATTCATCTATCTCTATTTGTATTTCTTCTAATTGTTCCTTCTTTTTATAATAAAGGTTTTGAATTTTACTTAACATCTGTGATAATTTCTCTATTTCGCGGTCTTTATCTTCACGATCCATTGATTTCATATATGTTATATAAGAAAATAAATTTATTTAAAAATTAGTGTGCTATAGATTAATAAACTAATTTACTTTTAAGGAAAACTAAAATGGAATCTATGATAATTAGTCCAAATCCTTCTGATCCTGAAGTTCAATTATTAACTAAGGAATTTGAAAAGAAAGATTATAAAATCCAATATTTTATTCCCTCTACAGTGAAACTGTCTATTTCTTTTAAAGAAAAATTTAAAGATAAATTTGCTAATCTTGAGCCTAAAGCGGCTCTTGTGAGAGGATTTGGGGCAGGAATTACTCAAAAAGTATTTTTTAGATTAGATATTTTAAGAGCAATAGAAGAATATAACGTTAAATTAATCAATTCAAGAGAATCTTTAGAAATTGCGAGTGATAAATTTTTGACTTCAATTTTTTTAGAGAAACATAACATCCCTACACCTAAAACAATAATTTGTGAAGATCCTCACACTGCTTTGGAATCTTTTGAAGAATTGGGAGAGGATTGTGTTTTAAAACCACTCTTTGGATCAAAGGGTATAGGTATAACTAGATTAAACGATAAAGGCTTTGCTGAAAATGTCATCTATTCTCTTGGTCGACTTAATGAAGTGTTTTATCTACAAGAATTCATTAAACATCAGAATCGAGATATTAGAATATTAGTTTTAGGTAATAAGGTTGTTGCTGGTATGTACAGGGTTGGTGATAGTTGGAAAACAAATATTCATGCAGGTGCGAGAGCAGAACGATTAGATATCAGTAATGAATTGGAAAAATTAGCAATTAAAGTAGCAGAAGTTACTAAGACTGAAATAGCTGGGGTTGATATAATAGAAAGTGAAAAAGGGTATCTTGTTTTGGAAGTGAATTCTATTCCAGGATTTACTGCACTACAAAAAGTCACAGATATTAATTTAGCTGAAGAAATTGTTAATTATTTCTTGGAAAATTCTTAAACTTGAAATAAATAATTGAAAAAAGATAAAAAATAATAATTTAAATTTTGAAAAGATTGGTTTTTCTTTCTCTATAGGGATTCAATCAATCCAATTAATGCAGCAATAATTAGTAGAACGCAGGCTATTATTCCTCCAGCAAAGATTATAAGTAATATACCTAATACAAATAGGAATAACCAATGAAACGGAAAAGGATTATCGGGCTTAATTGCTGTATAAATTGTTATAATTGAAATAAAAATTCCAATAATTGCATATATTATGCTATATAATCCAACCCATTGAGGAATGGGCCATGGACCTCCAAAAATTGCGAATAATTGACTTGCTAATGCTACTAAACCTCCAATAGCTGTTAGGAATTTCATAATTCCTTCGTTTTTGTAATGTGTTTTAGCCATTTTATATCCTCTTAATTAGTGTTTTAAAATGTATAAAGCTTTTACATTATATAAGCATTTAAGTTTTAAAAAAAAGACCATTACTTTTCGATTACAAAAAAATATCAAAATTCTCTTCTTTTATTGCTAGTTTTTCAGGTGATAATATTGTGATATTTTTGTATTTTAAATAAAAACTTATTTGAAAAAACTATGTGATTGATGAAAAAATACTACGATACAGAAACGAAATCGCCGTTGCAAGAGAGTTATCTAAAATGAGATATGCTGATGAAGATTATTATGAGAATTTGATTAGCAAATTTGAAAAAATACTAAGGTTCTATGAAGATTTAAAAAGTATAAAAAAATTATAAAAGTAAATTAAAAAACCCTCCTCCTCTTTTTTTAATAAAATTGATATAAACTTTTATTCATATAGGGTAATAGAGCACATATTACTGCTTGAGTTAAAATTTCAGTTCTAGTTATAGCATTATTACTTAAAAAACTAATAGCACCTGATTCATTTTTCAAATTCATATTACCTGCTAGTTTTCCCATAATTCCACCAATTTCTTTATTTGTATTTTTCAAAATTTGATCAATAACAGATTGAGGGTATTCAAATGCTACTCCAGAACCTAGAGAAAGTTGTTTCTTTTCATCTATAATAGCACAAAATTGGAAATCCATATAATTTGTGTTAGAATAAGGTACATTAACTAATCCAGCTTCAATTCCAACCCCAAAAGTTCCTTGATTAACCATTTTTTCGTTAATAAGAAAATTTAAAGCACTTTTAGCTCGATTAATTGCCCCTTTGAGAATTTTTTTTAGTCCAATAGGTTGATCTGAAACTTTTGAATCTACTTTAACATTATAAATTTGAATATTATCAAAATATTTACCAAATGCTATTTTTGTAGCATTAATTTTTGTTGGATTTAAAGACCCTACACAGATATGAATTTTCTTCATAATTGTTATATATTTAATTCATTTGAAATAAATTTACATTAAATTCCTTTTTTAAGATTTTATAGAGTTTTTGCATTGGTAAACCAATTACATTCGAAGAAGAACCATTTATTTTATTTACAAATAAACTTGCTTTATCTCTTATAGAATAAGCTCCAGCACGTCCTTTCCATTCATTAGTTTTTATATATCCCCTTATTTCTTTATCAGTAAGTGCAAGGAATTCTACAAATGTGATATCATAATCGACAATAATCTTAGATGTAATTGTATCGGTAATTGCTATTCCTGTTATAAGATTATGAGTTTTGCCAATTAATTTCTTAAGAATTTCAAAAGCATGTCCTTCATTTTTTGCCTTGCCAATTATCTCTCCATTAAGCTCCACAATCGTATCTGCTGCGATAATAACACAATCAAAATCATCTTTTATTAATAAATTTTTAGCAGATAAAGCTTTTGCTTTAGCTAATTCCTTTATTAATTCGATAGGATCTGAAATTTTTGTTTTATATTCTTCTTCATCAATATTTGTAGCAACTACTTCAAATGAAATCCCTGCTTGTTTTAGGATCCAACTTCGATCAACGGATTTCGAAGCTAAGATAATTTTTTTCAATTTTGATGCCACAGAGAAGGAAATTTTACACTATCTAATTATAAGATTAATTTTTTTGTAAATTTTATCAAAGAGTTTATTCTGAAATTAATAATATAAGTCTATGAGAAAATGCATATATTTAATATATACTTATAAACAAGTTTAGTTATGGAATATTTCTTTATTTGGTTTATTTTTTTTTTGTTTTCTTATTTAGTCATCCTTTTTAATTACATGTATTTTTCACATAGGAAGGATATTCTTAATAATATTTTTGGATTTGGTGCATTATTTTTGGTATTTATCCATATTTTGTTATTTCTATTATTAATGAATCAAGATACTGAGCTTCGTTCGTCCATAATGCCTTTATGGTTATTGTCGCTTGGAATACCTTTAGCAGTAATTCTATTTTTAATAATAATTTCTACTGGAATAGTGCAAGTATATAAACGAGTATTAAAGAAAGATCTTTCCAATTTGTCAGAAAAACTAGAATTAAAGCAAAAAAATTTGAGTAAAGCGAAAAAGGATACGTTTCGAAAGTTAAATCATGTATTAATTTTTGTTGCTCTATTTATTGTTTGGTATATTGGGCTATATGTTGTACAATTTTATACGGGTAGCTCAGCAGGAATGATTCCCGAAGAAAATAATATGCTTTTATTATATTTGCAAATATTTAACCAACAAGATTCTATTGCTGAAGTTATGTATGCATTGGGATGGTTTTATTATCTTCTATTTTTCTTTTTTTATACTTTCTGTTTATTTATGCTTGCTAATGAGTTTACGCGAAAATCTCGCTTTTTTTCTTTCCCTTTTACTATTTTTCCCAAAATTTATCTAACTGAAGAAGAAAAAGAAAATTATGGAACTTACCTTTATTTTGCAATCGGACATATGTTCGTAGCCTTTATTTGCCCTCCAATGATATTTTTTGCAATATTAGGTATAAGCTCAATTGCCGATTTAATGACGAGCCAAATTGGAATACGCTTTGGGAAACATCATATTTCTTGGAATGAAAGAAAGACCTGGGAGGGTACAATAACGGGTACATTAATAGCTTTTGCAATATGTTTCTTCTTTGTTGGTCTTTTCTGGTCAATTATATTTTCTATTACCTTTCTAATTTCTGATATATTTGCCAGAAAACCAATTAACTTGTCAGATAATTTATTAATCCCTATTGGATGTGGGATACTTTATATATTTATTAGATTCTTCTTTAA
>CAYSZJ010000059.1:0-16335 GCA_964435435.1 uncultured archaeon | reverse complement strand
TATTAATCCCTATTGGATGTGGGATACTTTATATATTTATTAGATTCTTCTTTAAATTAGATTTCTATACAATTATTTTAGCGTGGATTTAAAATCTAGTTAGTAAAAATTTTTATGTTATTAGACTTTAAAGGTTAACATTATGTATTATTTACCTACAAGCATAATTTTAATTGGGTATTCAATTTTAACAATTATTTATATTATTAAAAATAGAAAAATTAAGAGAGAAAAACAGCTTCTTGCTAATGAAATTGCAATTGCTCTGTTATTTTTGATAGCAGGAGTTCTTTTTCCTTTTATGTATCAGTTTCATTCTCCTAATTTGAGTCAAAATTCACTGAATTATTTATGGTTATTTACATCAACCTTTTTTATAGTTGAGATGGGAATATGGGTAATTATGTTACTTTATAATGGAATTATTTCAAAAAGAAATCCCGAAATCATGGCAGAAAGAGATTATAAAAAATATTGTGAGGAATTCGACAAAAATTGGGTAGACGATTTGAAATCAGAATTAGGACGTAAATTTTTACATTTATTTACATGTTTTGTTATTTTCTTCTTCTGGACTTTAGGGCTTATTCTTGATGATCTTGGACTATTAACTCAATGGGGTTTAGATAATTATAGTTTTTCATATTGGTTAATCATAACTGTAGGTTTTGGTTTCGTTACCATGTTTCAAATTGGAGATTTAACCCGATTAAATAAATTCTATATGCTGCCGAAATGGTCTAAGAAGTGGTACAATTCTATGAGACAGGAAGAGCAATGTACCTTTATCGCTTCTACACCATTAGTATTATCATTTACTCCCTTCCTCTTTGCACCATTTCCTATTTTTGGAATGGTTGCTTTAATAACAACCGGAGCTGACGCTGCTGCTTGTGTAATAGGAAAAAAATTTGGAAAACATAGTTTAAGAAAGAATTCGGATAAGACTGTTGAGGGTTTTATTGCAGGTGGATTAGCAACATTATTAATAGTGCTTATTATTCCTATGATATATTATGCGTGGATACCTATATCCATTGAAAAAATCATCTTAATGGCGATAGTGGCTACTATTTTATTTTTATTAGTAGATGCATTTGCTAAGTATATTTCTGATAACATTTTGAATCCAATGTTAACTGGATTTGGAATGTGGTTAATTTTAATTTTATAAACTTTAAAAAAAGGTTTAACCGCCAAAATAAATATAAATAAAGACTATCTGATCACCATCTTTTAAGATAGTGTCTAAAAATTTATCGTGGCGATAACTATGGCCATTTATAATAAGAGAAAGAAGCTTATTAAATTCCCCTTTTTTTCCTTTTTCCCAGACTAAATCAGTAAAAGCTTTTCCATACTTCTCATGAAAGAATTCTAATAATTCTTTTAGAGATAACTCTTTATCAAATTCAAATGTTTCAAATAAATTTTTAGTAACTTCATTAAATGGGGGAGAGAATTCCAGATGCAATTTCATATTCTAATTAAAGCCATCAGTTTGTTTATCTTAAAAATTTAAAACAAATTAATAATTAAAAATTTGTTGTTAATAAAAATAAAAAAACTACATTTATTGATTAAGTTATCTTTAAAGAATAGAATTCTTGCAAGATTATCAATCCAAAGAAAGTCCCAAATGGAAAACCTAGAAGAAGTATTATAGATGAGATCATGATGATGATTCTGAACACCTTTAACAGGATTCTCTGAGATTCCATGGATTCGATTTTACCAAATTTTATAGAAGTAAATGAACAAATACATAATATTGATCCTGGTATTAGATTAACGTAACCATAAATAGTTAATAAGTTAATTAATCCCAAATTGATATATGGGTATAATAAAGGTATTTGATCTTCTAAGAGATCTGGAAGAATTAGTACAAATAATAATCCAATTAATAAATGAATAACCCCGGTGAAAAATAACAATAAGAAATAGGATATTTTCAAACTTCTAACTTTTCGTTCTATTTTTTCAGGTGATTTTAACTCTTGTTTTAAACCAAGGGCAAGAAATATACCTACTGGAAACATTACAATTGATAAGATAATACTAATTATTGTAATAATTTTTATAGGTTTATTCTCATTAAATCTTTTCTTAAAGAAAGGAACCAATATTGTAAGAACTCCAATAATAATATATATCCATCCAATCAATTTTATTGTCCAAAGTAGTGTTACATTCAAATAAGGATAAGCCATTATTATTGGCAATCCAACTAAAAAGCTCACTAACAAGGTAAAAAGCATGCCTCCACTAATTTGAAATAAACCTGTACCTAAGAAGATCAGAAAATGGGTCTCTTCCTGAAAATCTTTTATTTTGGTTAAACTATTCTTTAATTTTCTATTTTCACTCATTTTACCACCATTCTCCAGAACCTTGCTCTCCTCCTTTTAACTGATTAATGGTTTTATTATATTCTATGAAAAAATCAAAACCCTGCATCTTTATGAAGTCTTTACTAACAATCCATGTAGGGTAAATATTTATTCTATTAGCAAAAGCTAACGCTGTATCAAGGGAAACATCATTCATAATATAAAATTGATGATGGGCTCTCATATGCAACCCTTCATCTTCATAAATCTCTACATAATCTTTTTGCCAAAGCCAACTAGTATGTCTCGCTGTGACATTCTTTATGATAGCAATCCCTGTATTTCCTCCAAGTTCTGATGGGATAAATAACAACCCATTACTAAGAGGAAGGAACACATAAACAGGATGATATACATAATCATCTCTATGAAGTCTTTTTGAGTAATTCTCGAGTAATGACGGGGAGTAAACTATTTCCTCAAAATCTCCATTAGGAATTTTGAATTTTATACTAATTCTTTGTATTGAATCATCTACCCAATCATAAGTACCATTAAAATAAATATCTAAACGTGTTAAATTAAAGAGTGTATTGAGAGAATCTGAAGAGTTGAATCTAACTTTTGAGACAATGATATCTGGGTTTAAAACTCCACTATTTACTCTTGAACTATTTATAACAATAATAGGCAAATTAATTAGACTGAGATTCGGATCTAGAATAGTTATTAGACTTTTGAATTTGTTTAAATTATTGAAAATTTCTCCTGTTTTTAAATCATATTGGAGTAAATTAACATCTAATTCATTAAAATTATCAGCTAAGATTTGAAGAATTTGTGAACAATTCTTTTCTGCAGTGATAATATTAGCCATAGCAGTATGTCTTTCTAAAGGATCAGGACCAATACCAGTAGAATCTGTACAAGTGGCTTGTAGCCATAATTTTTCAGCCATTTGTAGTTTATCTGCTATAATTGTTTGATTAGTTATATCCAATAAACTATAATATTGAGTAACTAATCCTTTAGTAGCAGTGATTATATTTCTACATCGATAATTATTAGCTAAAATTATTCCATCATCTGCAGAATCTCCGTTATTAGCAGCCCAAATATAGCTTGAATTATATCTAGTTGTGCCCCAATTGCATTCAGGAATATAATAATTTAATTTTTTCACGACTCCCTTATTTTCACAATGATTCACCCATTCTGTGCAGGTCATGAATTTATTGCCTTCCATTTCAAGCATTAAAAGTTCTTCCTCATAGGCCTTTACTTTTTTATTGTCTACTGAGAATTCTGGAAGTCCTTTCTCTTCCCAATTATTAACTTCTAACGCAAGTTCAGCGTCTAATTCAAAACTCCACGAGTGCATATATCCCGCTTCCCATTTTGGTATATAATCATATTGAAGAACATTAATTTTCTTTCTTGTTTCAGTATTTATTAATTCAAATACAGGTGAATCACCTCCAGAGTATCCAGGAAACCTAAAAGCTCTTATTTGCTGTGTAGATGCTAACACTGTATCAATATTACTAGCCCATTTACTGTTCAATAAAGTTGCTAATCCGTAACTAAACTGTCCTTCTTGAAAGAGTATGCACCTGCTTCTCTTATCCAATATTCCCGCATCTTCTAATGTTTTATTAGCATATTCTAGGTTTAATTCAAAAACATCAGCAGGATACATATAAATTAATTGACTGAATTGAATACCACAAATTAATTCCATCTGTCCACGATTTAATAATTCTACTGTTAATTCCTTTATTTCACTAAACTGAGCTTCATTAAAAACTCGATAAATTAGCTCTGCTTGACATTCAATTGTGAATTTCCATTTTGGATGCTTTTCATACATCGATAATAATTTAAAATATGGTTCATGGATGATTGTGTCTTCCACATCTTCGCTACCTAATCGATAATCAATATTGAAATGATAGAAATTTGTAGTACATCGAGGACCTACCCAAAATAAACGAGCAATATATATCATTATCCCTGCGGATATAATTCCAACAATTAAAGCAGAAATAGCAATGTGTTTATAGAAGTTATTTCTTTTAGCTAAAAAATTAACCATAAAAATAAATTAAACTTTAGAGTTTTAATATTTATCTCCGTTATAAATTTTGTAATAGAGAAATAAAAATAAAAATAGATAATAATTTAATAGGTCAATTTAGAATAAATTAATCATCTTCTTTGGCTTCTTTAAGACCCTCTTTAATTCCTTTCTTAATACTGCCTTTCTTAACGGCTTTCTTAACACCCTTGCCAGCTGCTTCAGATCCAGTAACACTTTCCACTACTTTGCCTAAACCTTTCGCAAAACCTTTCTTTAATGACTTTCCAAAACTTTTTTTCTTTTTCTTCTCATCGTCACCCATTATACTTCATCCTATAGTTTATTTAATTATTTTACTCTTATTATTTAAATTTTTGAATGAGTTTTGTAAGTTAATCAATATATTCCTATAATAAAATAATGTAAATTTAGGTTTTATAAATATTTTGATGAAGGTTTGTCAAAAAAACTAATTGCATAAATATTAATTAAAATTTTATAAAATTCGACTAAGGGTTATTAATTATTTAACAGATAAATATTAATAATTGTAATAGAAGAATCTCTATATCGATGTGAGTATAAAATAATTTATGAGTGTGTTCAAAAATGGCTAAAGTTTTTTTTATTTCAAAAACCAATGTTCGAGACGCGTGGCTTTCTGCTATAGGGCAAGTATTATATAATGGAGATGATATAAAAACAGAATATGATAAACCAGAGGATCCTCCTTCTAAAGATGCTTCTGTACTAATTGAGATTAAGTACCCTATGAGTGATCCAATAATGAGAAAGGATAAAATTATGAAAATTAGATCAAAATTCGGTAATTCATATGAAGTATTTGGTTGTATAGCAGACACATATTTAATAGGCTCAATACAGAGTGGTTATATTGAAGAAATCATGGATGGAGTAAATGATCATTTTTTATATGAATCTGATGTGAGCTTTCCTTATTCTTATCATGACAGAATTTTCAACTATTCACCATTTTCTCTTGAAGATACTATTCACAAGAATTATGATTTAGAAATTGTGGATAATAGTTTTGTAAAAACTCATAAGAAATTGATAAAAGCTGAGAAAATTAGAAGCACTGCTGATTCTAATATCTGGAAATTAAAAAATGGAGTAGAATTTGATTTAGATAAAAAAATCTCAGAACAGATCGGAATTGAAAAAATTCCTATTGCTGTGTTTAATTTTCCAAGAATTAATCAAATGGAATATATTATACAGAAATTAAAAGAAAAACCTTATTCACGCAGAGCGCAAGCTATAACCTGGCGACCATTAGTGGATCCATATCATGT
The DNA here is from genome assembly GCA_964435435.1 of uncultured archaeon. Lineage (GTDB taxonomy): Archaea > Asgardarchaeota > Lokiarchaeia > Sigyniarchaeales > SOKP01 > Loki-b32. Next base: position 10,606 of record CAYSZJ010000059.1, on the reverse strand, counting down.
GGATCCTCCCTGTCTTCAGAGAATATTTATGCGAATTAAAAACGGACAACTAATTATGCAAACAACCTGGAGGAGCCGAGACCTATTCCGAGCTTGGGAAGCCAATGTTAATGGAATGATAAGAATTCAAAAGAGTATTGCTGATGAGCTAGGTGTTGAGATGGGTCACTATTTAGATTTTAGCAATTCATTGCATATATATGGGAATACAATTTTAGAGGTCAAGGATATGCTAGATCGTATGAAAACCAAGGGAGAACAATTCCCTGAAGAAATTGTAAAATTAATAAAAGAATAACTGCTCTTTTTAAAAGATTTTAGGAAAAATCTTTTTTGTATTTTTATAAATCTGTTGTTCTAATGCATCTGATGGTATTTCTTTAAGTTTTGAAATTGTATTTAAAACCTCTCTTATCATAGCAGGATTACCAATTTTCCCTGAATATTTAACAGGACCATCGCTTTCAAGTAAGAGAAATTGCTGATCTACTTTTAACACAGTTTTTTTGACCGCTGGAGAATAACTAATTGCTGGAGTGATTGAGAAATGATAGCCTCTATCAATTCCTAAATTTAAAAATTCTTCTGGTCCTGAATACCAATGAATATTGACATTGGGGATGTTATATGAAGGAAGCATATCAAAGACAACTTTTTCTGCTCCTTTAGTGTGTAAATTTACTGGTAATTCTAATTCTTGCGCTAATAAGAGCATTTTTTCAAAAATATTTCTTTGAATAGGATACAATTCTTTATTTTTCACAAAATGATGATCTAAACCAATTTCACCAATAGCACAAATTTTTACTTTATTTCTTCTAATTTTTTCGATTACACTATCTAATTGATTTTCAATATCCTTATTCATACTTACTTCTTCAGGATGAATACCTAAAGCGGGGTATATTTCGTCATATATACCTGATATTTCTAATATTCTATCAATGCTAACAACACTCATTCCAACAGAGATTATCTTTTCTACTCCTACATTCTTAGCTTCCTTAATCACGTTATCTAAGGTTAAGTAGAGATTTGCATGACAATGAATATCAATTAACATGATCAACACCTTTTAAAAAAAGAAAAACTACATTGAATTTATCTGTTCTCTTAATAGAGCAATTTTTTTTACCAAATCAAATTTTCTAGGCCAATTATAGTCAGTAGAATCCAAATGATCTTGCAGAGATTCTAATTCTTTTAATAAATAATTCTTTAAATCCTCCTTAGTGAAATGTCCTATATGTTTAGGTAGTGGTTCAATTTTAGCAGCTCTTTTTATTCTTAAATCGGAAATAGCTTTTGCAAGTTGCGCTTGAAAACCTTTTGCTTTACTTGGATCAACATTTTCTAAGGTATCAATAGAAACCTTTAAACCGTCGATGAATGCTTCTAAATCCGCGATTTCAACTCTATCATTTGACATGTATAAACTTTGAAAATCAATGTTTATAATTTTATAAATTTTAGAAAAATATTAAATATTTATTATTGTTTGTTAAGAAATTATTTTCATTTTATTTTTCAGATTCTTTAACTCTTAATCTGGGTATTAACATTGGCACATTATCTTTATAATCTTCGTATTCTTTACCAAATTCTCTAACTAATTCTTTTTCTTCCTTCCATGACATAAGATAAATAATTATAATTATAAAAGGCGTTGATAATAAAGAATAGAAGGAGGAAAGCAGGAATGAAATGCCTAAATGTGATAAAATAGCACCAAAATATTGGGGATGCCTAACCTTGGAATAAATTCCTGTACTTATAACTTTTTCTGGCCTATGAGTTTCAGCCACTTTTAATGTAACTTCTTTTACACCTACAATTCCAAACCATGCACCAATAGATATAAACGGAGCTGATATTATTAAATGGAAAAGTGTAATGGAAAAACCCTTAATTGGAATCAAATTTAAATCGATTTGAAAGAGTGAGATCCTAAATCTTGGTTGAGGGGAAATCCAAACTCCAAATAAAAATAAGAAGAACCCCCATCCTGAAATCAATCCACAAATTTTAGCGATTTTTAATCCTTTTTCTTTTCCGTATTTTTCTTGAAGTTTCAGATGCTCAACAGATAAGAAGTAAATGGGCATTATCAAAATTATAGCCAATATGCACAGAAAAAAAGAAATATACATTTAAATAACATCCTTTTGAAGATATTTTGGATAAATTTGTAAAATTTATATATAAAAATTTACATGGATTAAAATTTTAATACTTGTCGAAATTTTAAATCTCATTCTTAGAAGTCCATTAATTTATTTTTTTATGGTAAAATAAAAGATTTTTTTATTCAGAAATCTTAAAATTGTGATCAAAGATTTTATGTTTAAAGTTTTTTTTATCCATGTTTGTTGCGATTATGTAAAAATGTTTTAAGATTTCAAATTTGTGTACAAAAATTTTAAATATTGTAATAATAATTTTTCAAAATTTGATATGAATCTTGGGGAAAAAAAAAGTAGAATTGAAGATATTATATGCTTAATGAGATATTTATAAAAATCATATTTAAAATCGTTCAAACCTTAATCAATAATGTATAATTAATTATTCTTTAAGTGATTTATTTGCCAGGAAGGTTACATGATGATATTTCTTCTTTCTTAAATAAGTATAGCAATAAGAAAGTTTCAATAGAGAAAGCTATCAAGAATTATATTAATCCAGGCGATCGAATATTTATTGATTCTGGATGTGCTGAACCAATTGATTTAACTGCGAAATTGATTGAATTTGGTCGAGAACTCCCAGATGTAGAGATATTACATTTTCTAAGCCTAAGTGATCTTGATTATTATGAAACTGCTGGAGGGATAGAAGATTTATTTAGACATAATGCGTTCTTTATCGGAAAATCACTTCGTAAATATGTTTTAATGGGGCAAGCAGATTACACACCTATGCTTCTTTCGGAAATTCCGCAGTTATTTAAACTTGGACGTATACATTTAGATACAGCACTTATTCAAGTTAGTCCTCCAGATAAATATGGTTTTTGTAGTTATGGTATTAATGTTGATATTGTTAAACCTATATGTGAAGCTGCTGAATATGTCGTTGCAGAAATAAATCCTAAGATGCCACGAACATTAGGAGATTCTTTCATTCATATGGATGATATTGATGCATTCATACTTTCTGATCATGATATAATAGAATTTAATTATGAAAAATCAGGAGATGTAGAAAAAAAAATTGCTAACTTTGTCGCATCTCTCATAGAAGATGAATCTACAATTCAAATGGGAATTGGAACTATTCCCAATGCGGTAACATTAGAATTAGAAGAAAAAAGAGATTTAGGAGTGCATAGTGAAGTTTTTTCAGATGGGATTGTAGATCTTATTGAGAAAGGAGTAGTTACATGTAAAAAGAAAACAATACATAAAGATAAAATAATTTGTTCCTTTGTTATGGGTTCAAGGAGACTTTATGATTTTGTGGATGACAATCCTATGGTTGAGTTCCATCCCTGCGATTATACAAATGATCCTTATATTATCAGCCAAAATAAGAAACAAGTGGCTATAAATGCAGCAATTACCGTCGATCTAACGGGACAAGTAAATGCTGATTCACTTGGTCATCAATTTTATAGTGGTATTGGAGGTCAAGTTGATTTTGTAAGAGGTGCTGGAAGAGCTGAAGAAGGAAAACCAATAATGGTATTGCCCTCTACTGCTACTTTAAAAGATGGAACTGTAGTTTCGAGAATAGTACCTTTTCTTGAGCCCGGTTCGGGAGTAGTGATAACAAGAGGGGATATTCATTATGTAGTCACCGAATGGGGGATTGCATATCTATATGGAAAAAGTGTAAGAGAAAGAACTCTTGAAATGATTAATATTGCTCATCCTGATTTTCGTGAAGAATTATTAAATCATGCTAAAAAATGGAAATATGTCTATACGGACCAAAAATTACCTATTTCTATTGATGGAAGAATAAGCATCTATCCAGAAAAATATGAGACTTTCTTAAAGCTTGAAAATGACAAAACAATAAAAATCCGTCCTGTTAAAACGACTGATGAGAGGATGATACAAGAACTCCATTATTCATTGGATGAGAAAGATAGGTATCTAAGATTCTTTACACCCATGAAAGATTTTCGACATAAAAAAATTCAACCAATGGTTAACATCGATTATTCAACAGATATGATTTTAGTAGGGGAATACAGTGAAAAAGGAGAGGAGAGGATTGTTGCTATGGGTGCTTTCTTTAAAACACCTCAGCCTTCTGTAGCAGAATTAGCCTTTGTTGTTCATGAAGAATGGAGAGGGTTAGGAATCACAAAATTTTTATTAGATTATTTAGTTAAAATTGGAAAAGAACTTAATTATAGAACATTTATAGGCTCAATTTTACTTGAAAATAAACCAATGCTTCATATAATTAATAATTCGGGATATTCTCTCAAGTTAAAGAAAATTGAGGGAGGCATAACTGACTTTGCTTTTGATTTATCATCATGATTTAATTTCTAATGTTTTTATAATTAAAAATCGATAAATTCATTTTGTTTACATAGTTATTTTCAATTAAAGTTATGCTAAACTCTTTATTAATAAGGAAATGCTTATTACTGATTTTCATAAGCTTTATAAAACATCTGGATTAACATCTGAAATAGTTCAATCATTCCAAAAAATTATTTATTCCTATTACAAAAATTTCAAAAGAGATTTTCCTTTCAGGGAGGAAATAACACCTTATAAAGTATTAATTTCAGAAATCATGCTACAACAAACTCAAACAAAGAGAGTCTCAGAGAAGTTTTTAGAATTTATTGAAAAGTTCCCTGATTTTTCAACCCTCTCAAAAGCTCCACTTGATAAGGTTCTTAAGGTATGGAAAGGGCTAGGGTATAATCGTAGAGCAGTTGCACTAAAAAAAATAGCTGATATTATAATTAACGATTATGATGGTGAGATACCTGATTCTATAGAGATCCTAAAATCATTTCCTCAAATAGGACATAATACAGCATCCTCAATTGTAACGTTTGCCTTTAATAAACCTACAATCTTTATTGAAACTAATATCAGAAATGTATACCTCTACTTCTTTTTTCCTAATAAAACCCATGTAAAAGATAAAGAAATTTTACAAATTATAGAAAAAACAGTTGATAAAAAAAGACCTCAAGACTGGTATTATGCTCTTATGGATTATGGAGTTATGCTAAAAAAAACTCATCCTGAATTAAATAAAAAGAGTGCTCATTATCGAAAGCAAACCCCTTTCAAAGGATCAGATAGACAACTTAGAGGAGAAGTTTTAAAAATTCTAATAAAGACTAAAACTCTCTATAAATTAGACTTTGAGAAAAAATTCGTCAATTTTGATCAAAAGAGAGTTAACAAAGTGCTTAATCAATTGGAAAAAGAAGGTTTTATAAAGAAAGAAGAAAATAAGATTACACTTGTTAAATAAATTTAGCTTTATTTAACTGTTATTTTTTAAATATTGGGCAATTTTAAATGCTATCCTTTCTTGTTTATTCCAATCTCCAAACGCATATCCTTTTGATATTAAATTTTTTATTGCTTTTTTATAAGCTTCATTCAAATGCTTAACAGGTTGCTTAGCAAATGGTGTCTGCGGTAAAGGAATAAATGAATGGGCATGAATTCTTGCTCCTAATTCTGATAAATTTCTCATCATTTTAATAGTAAGTTCAATATCTTCCTTTACTTCTCCAGGTAACCCAAAAATAAAATCTACATTAACCTTAAGTTTTGACTTTAATGCCAGATTAACAGCTTTATACACATCTTCTGATGTATGATCTCTATGGCAAAATTCCAATATCTTTTGACTACCAGATTGAGCACCTATAGTAATATTATCGTTATCAGTATATTTTAAAACTAAATCTAAAGTATCTTGATTAACATGTTCAGGTCTTACCTCAGATGGGAATGATCCAAAAAAAATTTTAGCTTTCTCACCAATTATTTCTCTAACATTAAAAAGTAGATTCTTAAGTTTAGCTAGATTTACTTTTTTCCCATCTTTAGAACCATAAGAAAAAGCATTTGGAGTTATAAATCTAATATCTGTAAGATCACCATAATGATCGTGTAAAATCTTTACATATTTACAGATAGACTCTATATTTCTATGCCTTGGGATTGTTCCTGAAATATAAGGTGTCTGACAAAAGTAGCATACATATGGACAACCTCTTGTTATTTCAATTGCTCCAAATCTAGTATTTTTTATTGGAAAAGGAGGATACTCATCTAAGTTAATTGGCGCTCTTTTTCCAGTATAAACATACTTATTTGATTCATTTAAATAAGCTATCCCTTTAATGTTATCTAATTTTTTATTAAGAAATAGTTTCTTCATAAGCTCTTTAATTGCTTCTTCTCCCTCACCAACTACCACTAAATCAAATCCCATTTCAAGAGTTCCTAATGGATCCCCCGTAGGATGGGGTCCTCCGGCTACGAATAAACATTTATCTCCATATTTAGATTTTAGGCTTCTTATTAAATCATAAGTATCAAATAGTTGAGTTGTAAAAAAAGATATCCCTACCAAAATAGTATCATGATTATCAATAATACTCTGGAGATTTCGTATAAGATCATTTTTTTTTAAAATAAAATAAAATTCTATATCCTCAAAATATTCTCCAGTCTCAAGAGCTGCACATATCGAGTTTAAGCTATAAATATTATCTTTATTATAATAAATAACAAATGCAATTTTCTTCTGCAAAGATTAACACAAAATAAATTTGATAGTATTATTATCCTGATTATATATAATCATAAAAAATATTAAAAATCTTAATTCATATTAAAAAATTTTAATATAATTTGTTTATTGTTAGCTTTAATGTCTCAAGACATCCAATTATTATATTAAAATTCAGAATCGACAAGATTGCATTGTTAATGCCATTTTTGATATAATTTTGGTTGGTTTAGGGGGTTTAATGTGTTTAGGATGTGCTTATTTACTTTATGAAAAAATTAAGAAATATGAGTTTGTATTGTTTTATATATTTGATTCCCTGACATTCATTCTATTTTATGTTATTTACTTAGCCCTTCAAATTTAAATTCCCATTATTTTATATTCTCTTTTTATTATTATTTTAAAACTTAGGGATGCTTATATAAAGTTATAATGTTTGATTCAAAGGAATATATAGAATTTAATCAAGGTAATATTCCTTTAATCATATCTGTGCCTCATGGGGGAACTTTAAAGTGCCCATTTATCCCTAAAAGGTCAAGAGGAATATTTGGAATAGATAAAGGTACAATAGAATTTACTAAAGATTTGATTAAAAAGATTGAGAATTTAGATTCTAAAAGCCCATCTTACATTATTTCAAAAATACCTCGAAGTAAAATAGATTTGAATAGGGATGAAGATGATGCATATAACCAAAATTCTTTATTTGCTAGGGAAATTTACACATTTTATCATAATAAAATCAGAGATCTAATTTTGGATAATTTAAGAATATTTAATTATTCCTTATTGATCGATATTCATGGATTTGAAGCAAATAACCGCCCTTTAGGATTTAGAGATGTTGATATAATTTTGGGAACAAATAATCTTGAATCATTTTTCCCTCATCCAATCCCGCTGAAAGATTGGGATAAAAATGTTCGCGGAGACATCGTAAAAAAATTTATAAAGTTAAATATACCGATTGCGCCAGGTCACCCGAGAAGAAAAGAATATGTCTTAACTGGGGGGTATATAACACAACAATATGGTGTATCTCAAATTAACAATTCACAGTCAATGCAAATCGAATTCTCAGATAGAATACGAGTGATTGATGAAGATTTGAGAACTATAGTATTGGAAAATCTAGCTAAAATTCTACTTGAAAATATTATAAAAAGTAAAGCTATATAGATTTATGATTTTATATCTAATTATTAGAAGTAACAATTAAATTGACAACACGATTAATATATTTACCTTTTTGTATTTTGCAGGTTCTAGCTACTTTTTTATAATGAAATGATTCTGCTAACGTATCAAGATATGAAATGTTATATAAAATTGAAACATTATCATCATTTCTCATAAAGAGTTTATCTAATTCATCTTGAACTTTCCTCTCACTTATACTTGTCTTATAGTTCACACGTAGTTTAATCTCTCTAAGGGCCTTTGCAAAATTAAGATCTCTTATTGTTGAAATTATAGAGTTTAATACGATTGCATATAAAACAATTACACTTATATTTTCAGTATCTTTTAAATTTTCTAATTTAAGTTGAAGATCCTGATAAATTTCTCTAATATAATTATCATCTACTCCCTTAATTTTCTTAAAAAGATTTAAAAATTTGAGATATTTACCTTCTAAAAATAAATGCAAATTCTGGTTAAATAAATCTTTAAATCTTCTTATAATTTGCCCTGAATTGCTAATCTTTACTGAAACTTCAGGTGTTCTGCCTATGATAATATCGTGACCTTCTTTATAAAATTGTTGGTTAATTAAATTATCAGTAGCATTATATAATTGTTCTAACATCATTTTTTTTGGCAAGATAATTCTTATTAATTTTAAGTCGTTTATCTCTTACAAACTGATAAAAATTCACTGATTTAATTTTTTGCATTATCAAGGATTATTTACCTAAATTATGTAATAAGGTTCAATAATATAAGAGTATTATTTTATCACGAAGAAATAATAGCTTAAATACTCCTCAGTATTTTATAAATTCCTTGAAGCTTATCACGTCAAATTTCTTTATTCTTAGCCTTTTAAAAAAAAACAGTTATTTGTTATAATCTATTCTTTTTTATTTGTTTTAAAACTTAACGACGAAAAAAAGAAATAAAACCTTTTTATAATATTAAGGTTTAATACTTATTGCAATTTTATACATTTAATTAATCAATTAATTTTGAAAATATGGTATAAAACTAAAAAAGAAGGTTGAAAATTAAAATGGTTGACGAATCATTATTAAAAGAAATAAAAGCAGCCCAGGAAAAGGGAGCTGGATCAGCTGCAGTTGACGATATGATGAAGATCTTTGAGTTCATTAAACAAATCTCAACTGAGAATGAAGACCTTAAAGAAGAGCTCGAAGATATGGATATCGCGATTCAGATGGTGATTAGTGATGCAGATAAGAAATTCTGGCTTACTGTTAAAGAAGGCGATTTAGATTATGGTGATGGAGATGTAGATAATCCTTCATTCACTATGTCTTCAACTTTAGAAGTAGGAGCGGGTATTTTGATGGGCGAAGTTGATGCAACAAGTGCATATATGGCAGGAGATATTACTGTCGAAGGAAATCTTCAAGATGCTATGGCTTTCCAAGAAATTATTGAATTAGCATTAGAAGCGTATGAAGATTTAATTGAAGATTTATAAAAAGTTCTCTTTTAAATCAACCAATTCTATATAATCATTTCTTTTTTTTCTTTAAATTCTTAATAAGTTCAATTCAATTTTTTTTATTCTATTTTTTTCACATAAGATTGAGTTATTTTAGATTTAAATACCCAAATTAATTCTATTCATTTATTTAAGTGTTAATTTAAAAGACATTAAAAAATGCAAGAATTTAAAGTTAATAATTTTATTAAGAAAAGAAAAAAAAGATATTTATTTAATTTTTTTAGCTTCATCGATCCAATCTTCAATTTCCTCCAATCTAGGGGGTTTCCTAAATACATCGGGTTTCTTTTTGTCTAAATCCATTATCCTATCTAGAGTATTATTAGGATTTCGCTGAGCTAATTCTTTTACACTATCAATTCCAATTTGATTAAGAACATCTGCATATTCAGGGCCTACCCCACCTATCCTCATTAAATCAGCATGTTCTGCCCATTTATCTATTAATTTCTCTGAAATCTTAGTAGTTGCTGATAAATTTTTAATTTTAACTGAATCAAATGATATCAAATCCTCAACGTTAGATAATCCTGCTTTTTCTAATGTTTTGGAGTACTTGGTGCCAATTCCCTCAATTTCTACAATTGGTGTTGATTTTGGACTTGTTTTAGCTTTTTTCTCTCCGTACATTTCTTTTGCTTGCGTGATCCAACCCTTAATATCTTCTACTTTGGGAATTTTACGAATTACATCAGGTTGTTTTTTGTCAAACTCGACTATTTTATCCAATGTCTTCTGCGGATTTCTATAGGACAATTCTTTAATGGAATCAATTCCAACCTTATTTAAAACTTCAGAATATTCGGGACCAATACCCTTAAGTTCCATTATTTCTGCTTGATCTTGCCATTTTTCAAGTAATTTTACTGAGATCTTTGTTTTTTCTGCTAATTCTTTTATGTCTCGCCATGTAAGGGGTATTAAATTTTCTACTTCAGCAATCCCCTCCTTCTCTAAAATTTTGGCATATTTTTCACCAATTCCTTCAATTTCAATAACTTTCATTTTACTTGCCTTTTAATGTTTAAAGTTCGATTTTTAGTGAGCATATAAAAATATGATTTGTTCTTTTTTAATATTTTACTCGATGAAAAATATATTTACATTTTATATCTTTCTTATTAACTTAACTTCGACAAGATAAACTTAAATTAATCCTTTCCTGCAATGCAT
>CAYSZJ010000058.1:0-23353 GCA_964435435.1 uncultured archaeon | reverse complement strand
AAAAAGTAGATTTAAATAAAAAAGAACTCCAAAAGCTAGTATGGAAAATGCCATTAACTAAAATCGGTGAAAAAATAAATGTAAGTAAAGATGCTATAAGGTATTGGGTAAAAAAATGGAATATTAATATTCCTCCCAGAGGATATTGGAGAAAAAATAAGAATCATTAGTATAAAAGAATATATTTTACATTAGTTCTTAATTGTTTCGTTGATAATAAATTCTAATTCTTGTTCTGAGATAAATTTCTTTTCAATAATAATAGAACGTGTCTTTTCTATTATCTCATTTAGATACTTTTCGCAGTTTTTAATTCCCATTTGTTTACATTTCATTTTAATTGCATCTCCATGCAATGTTGTTGGACCAAAAATAAGAGATTGTTTTTGACCGACGATTTCCGATTTATAAGGCATAAAACACATCCAAAATTTTTCTTTTTTTAAAGCACTCATTACATGAAGCTCACTTTCATGTAAAAATGTGTTTCTACCAACGATAGGTTTGTTATAAGGCAATGGAACACCAGATACCTTTTCGATAAATTTACTCAAATTATATAATTTAGAGAGATCTATTCCAGTATCAACACCATACAGCATTTCTAAAGCAACAACAACTTCCTCAAAGGAGGTATTACCTGCTCGGTCTCCAAGTTTATTTACAACCAAATCCATAAATGATGCACCCTGTTCTACAGCTGCGATCGTTGAAGCTGTACCTAACCCGAAATCATCATGAACATGAATTCCTATAGGAATATCTTTTGCAATAGGCTTTAATTGTTTTATTAAATAAGAAATAGCAGTCACATTGCAAGCGCCTACAGTATCATATAACATAATCATTTTTACTCCATGTTTTATCCCTTGCGTAATCGCGCTCATTAAAATTGATAAGTCGGATCGAGTCGTATCTACACAATCTAATATCGCATTTGCTCCCATTCTTTTAATCCTTTTTAATACTGAGGGAATCATTGAAACCATCACATCTGGATTTATCTTTTCATCACCTGTAAACAATTGAAGTTGCCATTTTGTTAGAACAATTCCAAAGCCTATATAATCAATCTTTGCTTCTAAAGACTTATTAATTTCTTCGGTCCATCTTGTAGGATTCGAACTTAAGTGTGAATATGTCTTTAAATTTATTCCTAATTCTTTGATTTGATTAGCTAAATCCCACTGATCTTGAACTTGTCCAATATATCCACAATCTATATGTTCAACGCCTATATCTTCCAATTTTTCCACTATTTTCACCTTTTGATTTAAAGTATAACATACACCAGGAGTTTCCTCTCCTTCTCGGATGGTTGAATCTCTTACATAAACTTTTTTTGGAAGTTCAAAAGAATCTCTCACGTTATTGATATAATTTAAAGGAGAAACCCACCATTTATTATTAAACCATTTAGTTTTTTCTTCCATTTTCTTCAATTATTTCTTTTTTAAATTATTTAAAATTAAATTAATCATTTTATATAATTACTTTTCTTGCTAAATTTTCAAGTTCTTCTTCTGAGATATATTCTTGTGTCTTTATTTTATCTTGGATCTTTTGTCGGAGGATTTCTATATGCTTATCCGTTGGTTGTAACTCCATTTTAGCTAATTTCGCTCTTATTGCCCTATCTTGAAGTGTCGTAGCACCAAATATTAATTTACGGGATTGACCAACAACATGTGGTTGAAATAATTCCCATGTTACCCAATTACCGATTAAAATCTGCTCAACATGTAAATCAGATTCATGAACAAAACAGTTTTTTCCTACAATTGCTTTATGAGGTTGTAATGGCGTCTTGCTGTATTTTTCGATAAGCTGAGATACCTCCATTATTTTATCTAATTTAATATTAGTCTTTATTCCATACAATATTTCAAGTGCCATAATAACTTCTTCTGTAGCAGCATTACCTGCTCTATCTCCAAGCCCATTGAATACAACATCTACTATTTCAGCACCACCCTCCACTCCTGCTAATGTAGTTGCAACAGCTAATCCTAAATCATTATGAGTGTGAACTTCTATTGGAATATCTTTAACAATATTTTTAGTAAATTCAACATTATCTTTAAATGCTAATGGCAATGCACACCCATTTCCATCATATACTACAATCCTATCAACTCCAGCTTCTAAAGCAAGTTCACAAAATTTTTTCCAATATTTAGGGATAACCCTACCTGAACCAAATGCCACATAAGCATTTTGAGCTTTAGCATATTCAATACCCTCTGTAATTCGATCAAAAACAGCGTTCTTAGTTTTTAAAACAGGATCAGGAACCAGCAAAAAGTTAATTATATCTGCTCCTGCATCTATAATATCATCTACTTCTTTTTTCACATTTTCAACATACATTCTCGCATGTGAAGATAATTTCATCTTAATTCCTTCATTTTTGAGTGCTTTAAAAGTTTCAGCGTGTTCTTCAATTCCTGCAGCATATCCCACTTCTATTTCTGGAATTCCCATCTCTTCTAACAATTTAGCAATTTCAACTTTTTGATCGATAGTAAAATAAGTACCAGGTGTTTCTTCTCCTTCCCTTAAAGTATCATCTTTAATAGTAATTTTACTAGGTAAATTCATCTGTTGGCGTACTGAATCATTAAAATTCCATTCATAACTCCACCAACGTTGAGCACTGTCCATTCTCATTGAAGCCCAAGGAATTAACCACATAATTTTTCACTAATTATTTACTTCAAAATAAAAACTCTTTTACTTAACAAATATTTAAGAAATAAACTTTATAATTTTTCCAATATTCAACACTATGAAAGATTTTAATAATATATTCCTTCAGAATGGGACTTTAATTAGCAATAAAGATGATTGAGATGTGGTTAATATTACTAATATGGGCTATTGTAATTTTTGGTGTTACTATTTTTATTAGTCAATATATTAAAATTTACCAAAGAGAGGATGTTGCTATTGCGTTTTATATCTTATTCATAACAATGTCGCAAATCTTAGCGGTAAAAATTGGAGATTTTAGTATAGGTAATTTTCAAATTACAGCTCCCGTAGCAGTTTTAATATTCCCTTTTACATTTCAAATAACAGATATGGTAAATGAAAATTTCGGTCAGAAAAAGACACACAGAATGATTTTTATTGCTTTCATTACCCAGATTATCATGACCATTTTTATTTGGTTTAGTATTGAAATATCTGGAGCTTCTTTTTGGGGATTTGATTGGGGCAGTGATCCAGTAGAAGCTCAAAAATTTTGGCTTAGCTTTTTCGGATCAACACTGAGGATTACGGCTGCTTCTTGGATTGCTTTCTTAATTACAGAAAATCTCGATGCGGTTTTATTTGCCAAATTTAAAAAATTAACTCAAGATAAAAATCTATGGATAAGAAATATATTTAGTGATATCCCTACTCTCGCATTGGATAGTATAATTTTCGTAAGTATCGCTTTCGGTGGTTTATTGCCTATTTGGCCAATAATTTGGGGACAAATTTTAACTAAATGGTTCTTTGGTATTATAGATACACCATATATGTATCTCTCACGTGGAATTATTAGTGGGAAAATAAATCTATTTGGAGATTTACTAAGTAAATATAAGGATGAATAATTTAAAAGTTAGAAATATAAAATAAAATTGATTTAGATGTTCACTAGTTCATAATCTTTAGAGCCTAGGTTATTTTTTACAGCTGCATCAATCTGCCATGTTGTGTTAACCATAGGATTTAAAGCATTAAACTTCTCAATACCTGGTTCAATTGGATTTGTCCATTGCCCGTCTTTATCCAGAAATGGGATACTTGGAGCATTAATCTCGGCATCGACACAAGCTTTATCTATTGCTACAGGATCAGAGGATCCAAATACACCCAAGTCAGGAACAACCGGTACACTGGCATTAGAAACACAGTCGCACATCAAAGGAATTTCAAACGCAAAATTAATATATCTTATTTTTTCTGGACCAAAACTTAAGACAGCACTAGCATTATCTATAAAGCGCTCAACGAATTCATTATTATCTCTCCTAGAGGGAATTTTTATCGCCATTTTCACAGGACATTCTTGTGTACAATTAAAACAACCAAAACAAATAGAAGAATCGATTTTGGCGAAGCTATTTCCAATTTCAATTGCTCCCACTGGACATGATTCTATACATTCTTGATTACACCTTGAAAGATTGCATTTCTGGCTATTAACAACAATATAATCAGAGAAATGAGCGAGAAATTTATTATGCTTAGTGACACATCCCATTCCAAGTTGTTTTAATGCTCCCCCAAATCCTGCGAGTGGGTGGCCCTTAAAATGAGAAATAACAACAAGTTTATCAAAATCAAAAAGTCCTTTAGCAACTGAAATTTCTTTGAAATGAATCCCATTATCTATTTTTACAATTTTTCTATCAATCCCTTCATTACCATCAATAAAGTGAAGGGGTGCTCCAGTAATAGATTCAATATATCCATGAAGGTGTGCGATCTTTAGATGATCAGTTGCTTTTTTCCGATGTCCTACACATATAGTATAGTCATCATTTATACAAATATACTCAATATTGTTCCCTCTTCCTTGAGTCTCTATAAGAGTAGGAATTGCACCTTTAGATTTAATAGCTTCAATAACCTCACGCACATAGTCGGGACGTAAATATCGAGTATTCTGTGCTTCTCCAACGTGAACTTTAACGCCTACCTTATCACCAGAATTAATATTATCTAATATTTTATCTAGTATAAATCGAGTTTTAACTAAATTATTAGTTACCATATTTTTTACTGTATTTGGTAAAGCAGCTATCTCAGTTGGCGGTGCCCAATATACTTTCGGTTTATTTTCCATAATAACAATCTACTTCATATTTAAAAACATTATTCAAAATAATGTTGAATTCATTAAAAATAGCATTAATTTACATAAGTAAAAAAAAAAAGAGTCAGAATTAATAGAGATCTTTTATAACGAAATCTAAATTGAGATCTGTTAAAGATTCTTTTAGAGGATATCCATTTTCAGGATTCCAACCTATTTTTTCACAGTAACCTTTATAATCTGCTAAATAGTCGATCCCTTCAGCTCTTTCAGGTAATTTATTATTAATAATATCAATACCCTCCCTTAACGTGAATGCTTGTCTAAGGGTTTGAATTCTTATACCAATTTTAACTAATTCATCGATAGTAAGATTCCAGCCAACTACTGCTTTAATTAATTCTACGAGGGGGTATTTTTGATATATACTAATAAATTGACATAACCCAAGGCTGTTTAAACTTTGCCAAATTCCCACTATTAACTTTTCTGCTTCATTTCTGTCATCACCGGGTTTTTTGAATTCTGTAGGCAACGAAAACCCACTGAATAATCCATTGGGTTGTCCTAATCGTCCAGAAGCACTAAAATCTAATGTTGGTGTAGTGTGTCTTCCTGGTGTTGGATCAAATGCGTAAGTTGCACCCATACTCCTATAGAGTTTTGAAGAATGCATACCAAGTTCTTGACCCATTGAATGAATCGCATACATATTACTGCCTTTTCCAATTTTTTCTGAAGCGATTTTTGATCCATCTGCTAAAATGTTCCCAAAACCTTCTCGTTTAATCACTTTTTTCACTAGTTCAATTATAGCTGATGAATTTCCCCATCTTAACTCGAGCCCATCAGTATCATCTTTGCTTATAATACTATTTTCATAACACTCTATTGCAAAAGCAACAGTAGCACCGAGAGATATGGTATCTATTCCTGCTCGATTACATAAGTCATTAATAATAAATATAGACATTAAGTCATCATTTAGCAACATTGGTCCAAATACAGAACATGTTTCGTATTCTGGGCGATGAGTATTTTTAATTCCTACTTCCTCCACATTCATAATAGCACCACATTGAACTGGGCATGCAAAACATCCATAAGCTTTTTGTTTGTATCTATTTATTTCCATTCCTGAAATTTTATTTGCCATTGCATCAGGAAAATCTACTTTTGAAGTCCCTCCCCAATTTTTTATAGGAGTATCTCCCATTTGGACCATAAGTGTATTACCAGCAGTAGTTCCTAAGTTTTTAAAAATAGAAATTAGAACACTAGTACTTTCATTTATAACTTTATTATATTCTTTTGTTAACCTATTTAATTCATCTCTATCCTCTACAGGGATTTTTTCATTCCCTTTAAGTGCAATAGACTTCAAATTTTTAGAGCCCATAACGGCACCAAAACCAGATCTTCCAGCAATTCTAGCTTTATCGTTTACAATACCAGATATAAGGGAAAGCTCTTCACCTGCTTGACCAATACTTGCTACTTGAACCTTTCTATATCTTTCAATTAACTTATTTTCTGTTTGGACTACATCTAAACCCCATAGATCAGAAGCATCAATAATCTGCATATCACCTTCAATAATTGCAATGCACTTAGGAACATTCGCTTTTCCTCTAATTAAAAGCGCATCAAAACCACATTTTTTAATTTCTGGTCCAAAAAATCCTCCACAGTTAGAATCTCCCCAAGTTCCTGTTAGGGGAGATTTTCCTGTAATCATAAATCTTCCAGTTAAGGGAGCAATAGTACCAGTTAATAACCCCGGGAAAAAACCAAAAATAGCTTCTTCTCCTAAAGGATCAATTCTTGCTGGTAAATTATCATATAATAATTTAGCTGCTAAACCATAGCCACCTAAATACTGACGATAGTATTCTTCAGGTAAAGTTTCTTCTCTAAATGTTTCATCTGAAAGATCAATCCATAATATTTTTCCTAAATAACCATTTCCTCCCGTAATTTACACCTTTTTTTATTCTCACTAAATCATCTCAATTACTTATATAGAAAAGTATAAAAGATAATAATAATAAAAATATTAACTTTTAGATTGCTTTAATCACTTAAAAGTGAAGTTATATCATATTTTTTGATATTATTTTATTATTAGAACATTTAAAAAGAGATTTTTCTAGTGCTTGTATAAAATTTTTATTTTTTATTAAAATTCAGCTAGATATGATGTTGAATTCGTTATGTGTAAAACCCCATGATTTTAAAATATTATCTGCTTCATTCATGATATTCTCAATCATAATCCTTAGAGGCATTATTTTATTTTGGAATCCTACTGTTGGTGAAGGAACACTCGTACCTCCTAATCTCCGATGATAAAGTCTTCTATGATAATCTTCCGTGAAAATATCAGTATTAATTCTTTCTTCTTTCCTTTCTATAGACATTGGACTTTCTTCAGTGGTTAAGATAGCTGTTCCAAGACACACAGCATCAGCACCCATAGCTAAAGCACCAAGAAGACCACGTGCGTTCCCTATTCCTCCGGCAGCTATTAAAGGTACTTTTAATAATCTTTTACCCATTGTTAAATTAACTAAAGTAGTGTGCTGAAAAGGGTTCTTGTATCCTGCTGACTCCATCCCCATAAGTGTAATTGCGTCTGCTCCTGCATTTTCCACTGATATCGCATGTCTTATTAATGGGCACTTAGGGAACCAATAGCAACCAGCCTCATGGATTCTTTCACCTATAAATATTGCTTGATACGCTGATGTAGTGAATATTTTGACTCCTGCGTTTATTGCAATTTCTAAATAATTTAAATATACTTCTTTATTGCCATCTGTATTAATAGTTATATTCACCCCAAAAGGTTTATCTGTAAGATCTTGCATTTTCTTAAGCTCTTTTTTAAATTCATTAAGGTCATAATTCAAGGCAGTAATAATTCCAAAACCTCCAGCATTTGAAAATGATGCAGCAAATTCAGTTATACCATATCTCGCAAATGCTGCCATTACAAGTGGATATTTTGTTCTGGTTAATTCAGTAATACATGTTTTCCAAATCATTATATTCAACAAGTTGTATCAATTTGAATATGTAAAACTATAAAAAAAGCAAAAAAAAGTTTATGATTTTAAAGCTTTAATACTTTCTTGACAGAAAACAACCAATTATATAAATTGGAAATATTTATAAAAAAGTATCTATAGTTTTTTGAGTTTTAATAAAGTTAATTAACTTACTACTCTTTTTCCAATGTTTAAAATCAACCATCATACCTTCTGCCATTTTTTTAATTGAGTCATTAAAATTATCAATGATTAAGGGGTTTATATTTTCCATAGCATTTTTTACCGTCTCTCTAATAACCCATACTCCTAACGGTACAACATATCCTCCACGAACTTCTCTAAAAATTAGAACTCGTGCTTGTCTTCCTATTTTATAAAGATATTCACAAACTTCTTTACGAGCTGCATAATAAGCTCCTGTAATATTACTCGCATAATTTTTTCTTCCCTTGTAAAATTCAAAATCTGTTGCTATTTGAGGATTTGAAGTAGGATTCCAAAGAGATTTGGCAGCCCATACTTCATTCATCTCATAAGTGAACTTACCAGGAAACAGGAGGATTCTAAAATGATTGTCAAGATAACTACTTTCAAAAATACGATAATCATTAATTTCAGGAAATTTTTTAATTTCTTTTATCAAAGCTTTAGAGATAATATCATCAACGGCAGTTATCGACCACCTTGTTGGAACTAATCTACGATTTTTCTTTTGTCCAATTAATCCAGCTGAAAATACTCTCTTAATAGTTGATTGAGGTACGTGCCCTTTAAAATAAAGATATTCTGATATCGCATCTGTAGCTTTTAAATCAGTATCTGATACACAATAATCTACTTTAGGATGGATTTTTACATTTTCTGTGATTGTTATTTTCTCTGTTATTCCAGTTGGTCCAATTGGGGGAGCATGATTATCCATCATCATCCTAAGATTCATTTTTTCCAGCTTTGTCTCAGTATCTACTGGTCGAGCTGCCATGGCTAGTTCTTGAGATGTGTCTAATAATTTCTGAATTTTTAATGGAGGTGTATTTTTTCGACTGGTTCGACCTATTCTCACATTTGTAATAAAATTATTTCTAATTAAACAACTTCTATATTTTACAATCTCAGCCATCTGCTTTCCAAACCATAGTTCTGGAGCATCAAGAATATAATTATCATTAATAACTAAATCCAATTTGAAATCTTGATAAGGAACGAGGGGACCAATATAGACTTTAGGATAATTAAAACGACCGACAAAAAAACCAGGAGGGCTAGCTCCAAAAACCTCTACATCCCTCATTGTTTTATCGAATTCGAAAGGGACTAATGATTTTAAAACTGATTTTTTCAATAGAATTGGACAAGACTTTTTCCCACAGAGAAGTCTTGCTCCTTTACATCGAAGGCATATATTTTTTTCTGTTGGAGGTCGAACCATTATTTTCTTTCTAAAAATATTAATTGTTATAATAGAAATTAATCTTCTCTATTATTAAAAAGGTAAAAGAGTTTAAATTTTTAATATTTATATGAAAGATTCTAATACTAATTGAATTTATATTAAAGAATCAACATCTTCTATAAAAACATAAATAAAAGGTTGCTTCTAACTAAAATTCCTAAAACTTAATTTAAATATTGCTTTTAAAGAAAGATTTTTCTAATTTAATTTATTTTAATATATCTAAATCTTCTCTTTCCAAAGCTATGAGATGAATTTATAAAAGACTTGCTGAGAATTATCTTTAATCTAGCAGTTAAAACATAATTTAAGGTATAATTTAATCTCGAAGATGTTCACTCTTAACTTTATATCAAATTAAATTTTAAATTGCATAACTAAATATTTCATTATTGAAATTGAAAATAAAGGTAAAAACCCAATGAAAATAGTAGATGTTAAAGACGTTCAAATTGCAGATAAACCTCATAAAGTAGCTGTAAAAAAGTTATATAATTTTGAGCATGCAACATTTGTCCACATTAAACTTAAATCAGGAGAAGCTCTTAAATGTCACATAACTCCTGTAGATGTGAATTTCTACATTCTCGAAGGCAATGGTATTGTAGAGATTGGAAAAGAAAGAGAATCTGTTAATAAAGATCAATTGATTTTTAGTCTGGCCAAAATCTCCCATAGGTTAATAAATGAATCTGATAAAATTTTTAGATTTTTAGTTATAAAAACGCTAACTCCTACTTCAGAAACAAAAATTCTTTAAAATATCGTACCTTTTTTTTAAAAATTCTAATCTTTGGATTATTGATTAACAAAACCGCACCTTCATGAGAAATTAGTACAGTAATATGTTAATATTTTATTCAAAGTTAAGAAATCTTATGTTAAGTTGATATTTTTATTAAAGAAGCAATATCAATAATAATATTAATTTAATTAAACTATTTTCTCATAATCTAAATAATGAGCATCTAACACTTTTTTCACTAGTTCTTTAAAACTTTGGAGGATATTTTTATTTTCTTTAGATGAAGTTTTAATAAATTCCTTTTCATTGTGTCTTTTGAGGAATTGCTCAATAATTAAATCATCAATTTTTTGTTTTTTATCTGCAGTTTCAACTAAATCAAGTTTAGTTCCAATCAGAATTTTCGGGTGACCTTGAAGATTATGAAAAACCAATTGTTCATACCACCAATCTAATCTCGTTAATGTCTCTATTTCTAACAAATCAAAAACTAGAAAAATTCCATTCGCTCCACTGATATAATAATTAAATAGATTCTTAAATTGTTCTTGCCCCCCAAAATCCCATATTGTAAGTCGAACAAAGGTTTCCTCCCCTTTTACTATGATAGGTATGTCATATGTGTAAAAATCTATTCCAATAGTCATTTGAGTTCTAGCATCAAAAGTATCAAAACATAGTCTTCGAGCAATACATGTTTTTCCTACTCCCCCACTTCCAATGAGACAGATTTTAAAAACATAATGAGGTTGTTGTTCCACCATGTTAATCAACAATAATTTGACATTGGCTAACTTCTAATGTATTGAATATGTTTAAGGTTATTAATTTCAATCCTTTGTTTATTATTAATACTACTTAAGATATTCTTATACTTTTATCTAGATATTATTTCATTATCTCTAATCTAGATATTACTTTATTATCACTAATAAATTTAAAGAAAATTCTAATTTTTTTTTAAAGATTTAGGAATCATATTTACAATCTTCTCGTGCCAAAAATATAGAATATGTGAGTCATCCTTTCCCGTAAGTGCCAATAGCATATAGATAATCTAATTTTCCTGAAATTTCTTGTCCAAAGAACATATTTAAATTTGGTTCATCTCTTTTTGTAAGCTGTATTAAAGAAAAAAGGTCATTTTGTAAGAGTGGATGATTAGGAATTATTAGGTGTTCAGTTCCTAATGATATACTTCTCTTAATGAGATGTATTGCAGTATCCAAATTCTTAGTAATTAAAGGTCCTAATCTTACTTGTGATAATATTTTAGAAACCAGAGCATAGCCTTCATTTTCGACGATTAAAATTTTTGTACCAAGAGCAAGTCTTGCTTTTAAATAGTGAGCTCTATTGAACCCCATAGCTTCTCTGTCAAGGGCTAACAGCCAATCTGGTAATACATTGATTTCTTTTAGCTCTTTATCTTTTAAATCTATTTTAGGAACTTTTTTTGGTAAAAAATATATATTTGCAGAGTACCTTCCTTGAAAACCGTATTTTCTATATATTGGTTCTCCTAATTTTGATGCATAGAGTATAGTGGTTTTAATTCCTAGATTCAAACCTAATTGCATTAGATTTTTGAAGATTGCTGATCCTACTCCTTGACGTCGATATTCATGCAATACTCCCATATACCCTATACTAGCAACTCCTTGATATAGAAATAATCCTCCTGCACCAATTATTTTCTCATCTGTTAATGCAATAAGAAATCTCGCAATATTTTCATTGATTAGATACGACCATACTTTTTTTTCTTCTTCCAGCTGGTCATAAGAATTTCTACCAAAAGCTGATAGAAACACCTTTATAGTTCTAAGAATTTCAACTTGTTTCGGTTCCCTAATTATATAAGATTTCACATTCTTCAATTATAAGATTCTTTAAATTTTTCTACACAGTAATTCCCCCTTACCAATGGGGACAATTAATCCATCTACACGTTTATCTGCTAAAGCTTTCTCTATCATGGGTTTTAAAGTTTCATAATGATTAATTGCATTATCAGCTACAAATATTCCTCCTTTAACCATATTTGGTATAACCAGATCATAACAATCTTCGTACACCTCTTTTTCAGCATCTAAAAAACAGAATGAAATATGATCATAATTTTTTATATAATTTCGAGCATCACCTTCGATTAATTCAATATATTCTTCCATATTCGTTTCTCTGAAGGTTTCTTTTGCTAAATGAATTTTATCTTTCAATGGTTCAAATGTAGTTAGTTTGATTCCAATTAGCTTACAGGCAAGGCCAATCCATAGAGCCGAATATCCGGCACTTGTACCAATTTCAATATATTTTCCTTCTGGAGCACTTGCCGCTAAAATTGAAAGAAATTTTCCTGTCTCAGGGGGGATTTGGCGAAGTCTCTTTAATCTTGGTGTCCCATCAGTTCTATCTCTTGAGTCAATTTCTTCTAGATATTGCATTCTATTTCTTACTTTTTCAGATAAATTATGAAACATTTTAATATCTCCTATTATTTTTTTCTATCTTAGATTTGGAATAACATCATTAGCTAGAGATGTTATATTTTGAATTTGTTTTGAATCAAAGAAAGGAAAATAGATTATAAATTCATTAATCCCTATTTCTTCCTTATATTGTTGAACTATTTTTCGAAAATTTTCTTTGGTATTTAGAATATTACGTCCAAATCGGCTATAAAACAATATCGAACGATTTAAGGTCTCCGGATCCCTTCCTATTTCTTCACAATACTTATCTATTAATGTTGCTCGTATTCTAACATTATTAATGATCTTATCAACTGGAGTATCCCATTCGCTTGCTCCGTGTGTATTCCACGTATCCGCATATTGAGCTGCAATTTTAAGCATCGAATTTCCCATAGCAGCAATAGTTAATGGTGGTCGAGGTTTTTGAATCGTTGGTGGATTCATAGCAGCTTCATTTAAATTGTAGAATTTCCCTTTATAACTTGAAACACTTTGACATAAGAGACTATCAATCATCTCAATTTGTTCCTTAAAGCGATTAACTCTTTCTTTTCCACTCCAATTTTCAATACCTATCATTTTATAAACAGGATCTATATTACCGGGAACACCTGTACCTATTCCTAACTCTAATCTTCCATTCGATATATGATCAATTGTTAGTGCCTGTCTTGCTAATATTGCTGGATTACGTAGTGGTATTGAGGATACTAGCGTTCCAATCCGTATTTTTTCAGTTATAACTGCAAGAGAAGCAAGAAGCGTCCATGACTCGAACCAATGCCCAGTAGGATTTACAGGATCTGTAAAATGATCAGCTATCCATACACTATCAAATCCTAACCTTTCAATAAGTTTCCAACGTTCAACTTCTTTTTCCCAAGGAAGATTCTGAATGGTCAATACACCAAATCTCACACTTTTTCCCATAAATCATTCCTCTTAAAAAAATTCTTTAAAACTACAATTATTTATACAGAATAATAATAAACATAATAATTTGATTGAATCGTGTGAACTCTATGTCTTATTAAAGAAATTTATAACATATCCTTAATGATTACTTTTTACTTTTAGTGACCCCCCTCTCTATTTTTAAGTAAATATGAATATTAATTTTCAATTCAAATTGAAAAATAAAATTCAAGAATTATAGAAAGAATAAACAATACTTATAGTGAAAAATTCTGGGATATATTAAAGAAACATATGAAGTAATTAAGGATTCACTGAAGGGTATCTCTAACAAAAAAAAGTTTAAGAAACTCATCGATAATATGATTTTTGCTATAGAAATAAATACCGTTAGTGAATACTTCTTTTTCAAATATAAAGTGTTAGAAGAATTAGCACCACTTATTAATCTAAAAAAAGAAAAATATAGAGAATATTTAGAAAAGTATAAAAAAGTAAAACGTTTTTATAAAAATCAATTCAAAAGAATGAATTATTTTTAATTATTATGAATCACTTTTAAGTTTGGGATAATAACTCAATTAATGCTCTTGGAATTTCTTTATAGTCATTTACCGCATAAAATTTTCCTCTCCCAGCTTTAGCAATTGCTCGGCATGTATTAATTCCCAGATTTGCATCATTCTCGGCAGGCATTCCTATAACATGAAGTTTAGGAAACTTTTTTGCAAGCTCAACGGGGTTATCTCCTCTATTAAAATTCCCATCACTAATTAGAATTCCAAATTTTTCCTTTACTGGTTGTCTAATTTTATTTAACTCTTTTAAACCCTTTTCTAAGCCAAGGTAAATATTTGTAAAACCAACAGCTTCTGAATCTAATATATCATCTATAATAGTAATTATATCTTTTTTTTGGTCAATTTTTTTTAGAGTCATGGCAGTTGAGTTAAACAGAATAATCGCAAAATCTTCTTTTTCCATATGATAGGCTAAAACAGAGGCAGTAAGAGCAGCATTTAATAGTAAACGCCCATACATACTACCGCTAGTGTCTAAAATCAACACAACTTTCCTTTTTTGACGCTTTCTTACAATTCCAAAAATATCTTGGTAATTCAAACTTTTTTCATATATTTTTAAAGGATTATGTTGGATTGTTTCATCAAGACTGAATTCAGGCATTCCAATCTGATAATTTGGGGTTGTTCTTTTAAATTGACCTCTTATTCCCCTACTGGTTATTTTCAATGAGAGTTTTAAAATACTCTGCCTTGCTAATCGTCTAAAAATAGATTTATATTTTTCTGAGATGGGTCGTCTAATAAAAAAGTAAATTTCTGGCATAAAATCTCCTGATTCTTTAGCTTTTTCAGAGAAAAACTTCACACCATCTTCAGTATCTAAAGCATCTGTTGCAGCATAGACATTAGCTTTAAGTAAACCCATTATAGCTTCCAAATTTTTGTATTGGATTGCGAGATAGGTCATTTCTTTAATTTGCTTATAATCTAGTGTATTAGCAAGACTCTTGTAATAATCAGGTTTTTTCTTTTTTTTTCTGATTATTTCAAACTTTAAAATTTCTTTATCTGGTCGACTTTCAGTAAGTCTAACATGCAGTCTTTTCTCAATCTCCTCAGATGTTTCCTCAGAGAAATCATCGACTATTGAAAATCCGTTTTATTTAGAACAGCTAAAACAATATTGGTGATTATTTCTTTCTTAGATTGAGTTAATCCGTCTTCTAGCTCTATTTTATTATATAATGCCATTACTGCAGCTTCTACCCAATTTTTAGCACTTTTACTATTTCCATATTGATCTATTAACGTAGCTAAATCTATGCCACCTCTAATGGAGCTTCCCCTGCGAATTGACATACTATCTCTCGTTGCTTGTATAACCAATTGAGAAATTGTAGAAATTCTATCAGAATTGATGTTAGCTTCTTGTTTGATGATTGAAATTTCTTCTTCTGGAGTTTGGTATTCTAAATTAATCCAAATAAATCTATCTTTTAATGCCTCACCTAAGACAGTAACGCCCACATGAGCTGCGGGATTTTGAGTTGCGATTACAAAAAAATCTTCATGAGCTTCTATCGTCTTTAATTTAGGGATTTCAAGTATTCCTTCATCTAGGGCAGTTAATAATGAATTTTGAGTGTTTTCTGGCATTCTATTTATTTCATTTATAAATAAACATCCTCCATTCAACATAGCTAAAGCTAAGGGACCATATTTATAAGAATCTTCATTATAACCTTTCGCAATTACGAGAGGGGGTTCAAAAAAACCAACAAGATTATGGGGTAGTATTTCTTCACTACAATCAACTCTATAAAAATTAAAGTCATTAGAACCGTAATATTCAGCAATAGCTTTAGCTAATGTAGTTTTCCCAACACCCACATTACCTTCTAATAGTATATTCTTACTTACTGAATGAGCCAATACAATTTGTTTTAATTCTTCTGTTCTACCAATTATTTTAAATTTCCCTTGTATTTCACTTACTAGACTGGTCATATCAACCATATGTTTTAGAATTAAACATTTCTAAAATAATTTTAGATTAAATATTATTAAAAGTAGAACCAAATTATTTTGAATTATTGAGATTTTCTAAAATATCTTTCATATACAGATCAAATGAGGTGTAACCAAAATGACGAGTGACTGCCTTAAATCCTCTAATCATTGTATTAATATGTTTCTTAAACGACTCTCCGTGAATTTTCCCTCTTTCATAAGAAGACCCTTCGGTTTCTAAATAAATCATGTTATTACTCTGCTCCATATAAGATTTTGAATTTCATTTCAATCATGAAAATTGCATCTTCGATTGAAATTTAAATAATTGGTTCTCAAATTAACATAAACCTATTAATTACTATACAAGAAATGACAAATATTTAAATGTTTACATTTTTCAAAAGGAAGTGCATAGCTCCATCATCCTTTCATAGAAATATTTAAATATAATATATTCTTATTATAATATAGTTAAAAATTTTTTTTATTCACCTCGTTAGAATATCTTATACTTTTCATTGCTTTATCCTAAACACTCTTAAAAGACTTGATCAATAGTTATCATTTTTTAAAAAAACAGAATTTTTAAATCATTAACATGATTAAGATTAGTTAAAACTTTCATTTTCAAAAGTAAGTTTACAGATCGCGTCTCGAACTTTTATTATATTATATTTTTTTCTATGAATACTAGCGAAACAAATAATTTTTCCTAAACTAGAGATTAAATAATCTCGTTCTTTTTAATAACGTATGGAGGAAAAAACCTATAAAATAATCTATATTATTGGTTTAGCAATCACTACAGGATTGATGTTTTTAATTCTTTTTACCGGCGATTTATCTCTTAACTTCACATTTCTCATCTTCTTTTGGGTTGTAAAATTCTTAGCGGGTTTTGGTTTGGTCTTGAGTATATCAAACGGCTTCTTATTAATTATAGATAAATTAAGTAATAAATTGAGTAAACGAGGCACTACTATTTTAATCATAATAGAGATTATCATTCCCGCACTTTTAATTGGTTATGCAATTTATAAAATTATTTCAAGTTATACTGAAGCAGCTGCTGTTACTCAAACAGGCTTATGGTTATGGTTTGATAATATAATATATATTTATGGTATAATTTCCTTACTACTAAATCTTTATATCATCCCATTAGCGAGTGAACAGTTTCATAAGGCTGCTGAAATGAGTAAACTTTCTTTCTGGAAAAAAGGCGCAAAAAAAGTTGCTAGAAAAATTAAAAAGGAATATTTTTCTTTGAGAAAAGAATATGCAAAAGCTCAAGTTCAAGATCAAATGGCTGTGAAGGATATTTTAGATTTATGGCGTAACAAATTCGCGGTTAATTTATTATTAGTTTTAGCAATTGGTTCATTTTTATTTATGCCTTTAGCTTTTATTTGTGTACTATATTGGCTTCATTTATATATTTTTTATAGATTACAAATTAGATTATGGGAAAAAGCAGCCCTACTAATTGGAATGATATGGATTGGTCTTATTGCTGTAGTTTTACCATTTTTAAGTTTTCCAAAAGTAGTGGAGATTTGGAGAACTATCGATCCTTACTTTTGGTCTGTAAACGTACTATATTGTGTTGGAATTTCTTTGGCGACCTTTATCTTTATGAAAAAAATACTTAATTTACAAGGGATTACTATTAGTGGACTAAAGATACAACTAAAAGACAAAAAAATTAAGAGGCTTGAACGGGAAAAAGAAGAATTAAAAAGCAAATTGGAAGAAAAACAAGCAAAAGAAGAACCAATTTGAAATATATAATGCTTAAAAATATTGGAAAATAAAAAATTATTTAGAAGTATTTTACTTTTCTAATATTTTTTATTCTGGGTGAAGTTTTACTAAAACATAATCTCCTTTTTTCAAACCTTCTTGATGTGAAGGAATCTCAATTATACCATCTGAGGTAGTAAGAGAACTAATTACACCAGATCCTTTTAATTTTACCGGGACAGCGAGAAATTTATTTTCCTTTTTTTCAATTTTCACTCGTAAATAATGGAGAAATCCAAGACCAGAAACAGGAACATCATTTTTGATTGTTGCGGGTATCTCTACTCTAGGATCTAATATGGTACATCCTAGAATTTTCCTGATTGCAGGTCCAGTAATTTTTAAAAAAGACACATACGCTGCAACTGGGGTTCCTGGTAAGCAAAATATTAAAGTATTCTCTAAAAATCCAATTAAAACTGGAGTTCCAGGTCTCATAGCAATCCCATGGGTTAAAACCATACCTGATTCATTAATAATCTCGGGAAGATAATCTTTAGTACCAACTGAGGTGCCACCAGTAAAAATTATTACTTGAGAATTTTCAGCGGCATCAAGCAATCTATTTTTGATAGTATCTTTATCATCTTTTACTGTTTCGCCTCTAATAACTGTTCCACCATACAGATTTACTAATGCGGATATCATTGGAGTGTTTGAATTATAAATTTTTCCAGGTTGAAGTATCTCACCGGGTTCAAGTAATTCATCTCCAGAAGAAAAAATACTTATTTTTGGCTTAGTTCGCACTTCAATTTTATTAAACCCTAATGATGCCAAAAGTGCAATATGTTCAGCTTTTAATTCTGTGCCCTTGCTTAAAACAGGGGTTCCTTTCTTAATATCTTCTCCTTTCTTTGAAATATTTTTTCCAGGGGGTAGAGAAACATAAATATTTATGAGTTTTTCTTCAATTTCAGAGTCTTCAATTTTTATAACGGCATCTGCACCTTCTGGTATCGGTGCTCCGGTAGAAATCTTAATTCCCTCACCTTTATTAAGCTTGAGGTTAGAAGATTCACCGATTTCAATTGTTCCCACAAGTTTAATCTTTTTTGGGTTTTTAGGAGATGCATTAAACGAATCTTCAGCTTTAATAGCATAACCATCCATAGCTGACCGATCAAAAGGAGGAAGATCTATATCACAAACTATGCCACAAGCTAAAACACGATTTATAGATTTTCTTACATCAATTTCTTCAATTGGATTTAGCGGGATTTGTGAAAATAGCTTTTTTAAAGCAATTTCTAAAGATGTTAACTTTGAAAATCCTATCTTTCTTAATTTATTGACCATAATTATTCCTCCTTGTTTATCATGTATATAACATGTCTTAACTCTGGAATTAGCAACTCTTTAAAGGCGAGTTCTACTGCCTTAGGGGAACCAGGAAGCAAAAATATGGCCTTATCTTTTATTCTACCTCCAGTTGCTCTTGATAACATCGCAGCAGAACCAATTTCTTTATATGATAAATATCTAAAAAGTTCTCCAAATCCAGTAATTTCCTTATCTAATAGTGGTTTAATAGTTTCATAAGTAATATCTTTAGGTGTTAAGCCAGTACCACCACTAAATATTATGGAATGAATAGATTTATCTACTAAAAACGTATTTAAAATGTCTGTAATCTTTTCTTTATTATCGGGTACGATTTTAGTGGCATTTAATGAAATTTTCTCATGTTCTATTAGAATTTCTCTTATTAAGGGAATTGTTTTATCTGAGCTTTCTTTCTTTTCTTGTAATTCATTAAATCGGGTAGTACTAACAATGATTAAAGCTATATTAACAACTTCTGGACCTTTTTTCTTATGTTCTTCATGAACTTTCATTAAAAGAAATACACCTTTCTTTTATCTCCTTTGTCTATTATTGATTCCAACTCCTCTATTTCAATATATCCATCCGCATAGAACATCGTACTAATTGCTTCTGAACCTGTTTTAATTGGAAATATTTTCTTAATTCCATTTTCTTCCTTGATTTTAACAGTTTTGAATTCATGTCTACCGACAGTACTATATATTCTTTCACCAACTTCAAATTCCTTTGAAAATTTATCTCTTAAAGGATAACCAGACATTTTTCTCAGAAAATTATCAATAAATACATAGAAACAACTCAATGCAGACGTTGGATATCCTGGTAAAATGAATATTATTTTTTTCTTCACTTTAGCAAAAATTATTGGTTTTCCTGGTTTAATTTTTACTCCATGGATTAGAATTTCAATATCATTATAAACTTCTAAAACTTTAGGTCCTAAATCTCCTTCTCCTTTAGATGTCCCTCCAGATAAAATTACAATGTCAGATATATCTAATGCTTTATCCATAAATTTCTTTAAATCCTCATAATTATCTTTCACAACACCCAAAAATTTAACTAGAACTCCTGTATTTTCTATTGCTTTTTTCAATACCACTGAATTTACATCATAAATCTTTCCAATTTCTAAATCCTTTACTTCTTGGCTAACAAGTTCATTACCAGTACTCATAAGAGAGACAACTGGTTGTTTGTATACCTGTATTTCCTTGATTCCACATGATGCGAAGATCCCCATAGTTGCTAAATCAATTAAAGTGTCTTTCTTAAGTATTGTACTACCTTTTTTTACATCATGTCCAATCTCGATAACATGAGTTCCAGGAGTAATGGCTTTAGAAATTGATACCTTATTTTCCTGCCTTTCAGAGAATTCAACCATTACCACGCCATCAGCGTTTTCTGGCACAGCAGCTCCAGTTGCTACATAAGAACAAAACCCCTTTCTTAAGCTTTTTTGAGGAATGTCTCCAGCTTGAATTGTCTCTAGTAACTCAAGTTCGATTAAGTTATCTTCTTCTGCACCAAAAGTATCTTCTGCCATTACGGCATATCCATCCATTCTTGATTTCCGAAAGTGAGGAACATCAATTTTGTTTTCGATATCACGTGAAAGAATTCTATTAAAACTTTCTCTGATAGCAACTATTTCTTCTTCAACTTTTAATCTTGGAATTGAATCGAGAATAATCTTAAATTCATCTACGCTAATTGTTTTTAAAAATTTCATGAGTAAATTAAAATTCTCTTAAATTTTATTTAAAACGTTATGAACATTAATTTTAAATCGATTTTAATGGATCCATTCAGTTGATCCATCATTAAAATCTTCTCTCTTCCATACAGCTATTTCTTTTTTATACATTTCAACAGCCTTACTAATTACATCAAATCCTTCTTTTCTATGAGCTGAAATCACTACAACATATACTAAATCTTCAGAAAGATCAAAACTACCCTTTAAATGAACGATCTTAACATCAATTATTCCTTGTTCTCGTTTTAATTTTTCACATATTTTATTAATACTTTTATTTGCCAATTCATCATAAGCATCAATTTTCATACTAATTACAGGTTTCCCATTTTTCGAGGTTCCTCTGACTATACCTGTAAATGTATGAATAGATCCAGCTTCTTTGATATGAGGATTATTTTTTATTGATTTGATTATTGTCTCTAAATTAATTTCCCCTTTATTATAAATTCCTGAATCAATTTGTAAGTCTTTATCATCACCCATGTCATCTCAACCCCCTGAAACTGGTAATAAAAACGCGATTATATCCCCATCATTTAATTGTTTCGATAAAATATTCTCTCCATGGAAAGATTGGTTATTTATTATTACAGAAATAATATTACTCAATTTTTGGAGCTTATCATCCCATACTAACTTGCGAAGACTATGATATTTTTTTAATAATAAATCTATTAAATCTTTTAAACTCTGGTTAGATAATTCTAATTCCTCCTTTTCTTTACCTGTGATATCTTTAAACTCTGCAAAATATAGAACTTCTACAATCATCTTATCAAACCAATTTTTAAAAATAGGGTTCTCTTGAATCTACGACTTGTTTAACAATTTGCTCATATTTCTCTAAAGAATAATGATTTTTTAGAGCCTGTTTTAAATTTTTTCCCAAATCTGAACGGTAAAGGCACCCAAACAGATTTCCATCGCACCCAACGCGAAGTTTAGTACACCCCATACAAAATTCATGACTAGGTGTAATTGTTTCGATAATCGCGGAATTTGGCAATATGAATACTTTTCGATTTTGCATAGACCCTCTAATTAATACTTTTTCTGCTCTTGATTCAAGTGCTTCGATAATAGGCTTAACATCTAAATGATGGTTGTCATAAAAATCCCCATTTCCTCCTATTGCCTCAGAAACTTGGTGCAATTCAATTAATTGTAAAATAAAACCATTTTTTGCACAAAAATCAATCATAACTTCCAATTCATTATCGTTAATTCCTTTCATTAAGACAAAATTTAACTTTATAAGATTAAATCCAAGTTGTTTTGCTTTCTTTAAACCTTCTAAAACTTTATCCAAGGAATCTGATCCATAGATCTTTTTATATATCTCTGGTTTAAGTGAACCTAATGAAACATTTATTCGATTTAAACCAGCTTTATACAATTCCTCGGCTTTATCATACAAGAGGGCTCCATTGGTAGTCATAGAAATGTCCTTATAGAGATGTAAATCAGAAACATTTTTTATTATCTGTACAATTTCATTTCGGCATAAAGGCTCTCCACCTGTAAATTTAATTCTTGTTACGTTTAGAATTTCAGCTAACATTTTGCATAATTTTATGATTTCTTCTAGAGTCAGCTCAGAAGTTTTTGGTATAAAACCCTCTTTATCACAATAAACACAATTATAATTACATTTTGAAGTAATTGAAAATCTGATATGTTTGATTTCTCGATTACAATTATCTTTCATTTTCTAAAATCTAAGGTTTTTTAATTTTCTCTTCTACTTTAATATCATAAATTAGTGTGGTAGGGTATTGTCCCTCATTATCTTTCTCATACATTTTGACAACGTCCCATATATTTAAGAGTGCTATATTTACTCCTGTTAAAGCCTCCATTTCGACACCTGTTTTTGCGATACTTTTTACTGTGCATGTGACTTTTATAGCTGTATCATTTTCAAATTTAAAATTTACATCAATATTGGTAATAGGAATCGGGTGGCAAAGTGGGATTATATCTGGAACTTTTTTTACTGCATTTATAGCAGCTATTTTAGCTATGGTAATTACATCTCCTTTCTTAACTTTATTATTTTTAATTCTCTTGATGGTCTCATATTTAAGTTTAATTCTTCCAGATGCCGTTGCAATCCTTAGAATTGTATTTTTTTCAGAAATATCAATCATTTTGATGAGATGCGATATGAATTTTTAGATTAAATTTTCACGATTGGCACCATCATACCAATCGATCCTTAAAGCTTAGAATTAGTAATCCTTAATAAAATTTTATAAAATTTATGCGTCGATACTTAACATTTATGTGAAAAATTGAATTTTTTAGATACCTAAATCATAATGTTTTAACGCTAGTTAAAATTTACCTAGAGAAGGCAGAGGTGAAGAATTTGCTTGAAGTAAAAAGAATTTATCATTATTATGGGAGTGCAAAAGTGCTTGAAGAACTCAATTTAAAAGTTGAAAAGAAATCTCTAAATGC
>CAYSZJ010000057.1:0-23662 GCA_964435435.1 uncultured archaeon | reverse complement strand
TCCTGCTCTGACACTATATAACCCCTTATAAGTATAAGTGTAATTATTTATGAAATTTCTCCAATCTTATCTCTGAAGATCTCCTTCTTAAGCTCCTTGATGTGTTCTTTTAATTCATGTTCTGACATTTCTAACTTATGTTGGACCTGCTCGTTCTTTTCAATCTCTTCTCTCATTTTTAAAGCAAATCGGCTCATTTGTAGGAAAATTACTCCTAGGTTAACATCATTATCAGTAAGCAGCACGATAAGGATATCACGCTTACCTTTTTTCTGAAGCTCGACTTTACCTATCGACTTTACAAACAACCGCATATCGCTATAGATGATGGTTGCCCGTTCTAATGATTCAGTATCGAAAAAATCCTGCCCTTGTCGAGCCACACCATAAAGAGCAGCTCCTATTGAACTTAGATCCCAATAATTTAACTGTCGATCAAACCGTGAGTCAACTGCTATAATTTTCGCATCCTGATCAATAGCAATCAGTCCATAAATATATCCTTTACGAGTTAACATGCCATAGTTATACCGAATTTCATCTAACACTTCGGTTATCGTGTTTTTATGTAACACTTTTGGTATGTGAGTTATCATTTTCTTTTTATCCATATTTTGATTGATTAATCCATATATTCATCACGATTATATAAAGGAAAAATCAACACTCTGAAGGTTAAGATATTTTTATATAAAGATTGAGTTTTGAAAATTAATAGAGTCTTCTTATCCTTTTTTTTATTTAAAAGCAAGGAGACTCCTATTTTTTGTATGTTAACTAGATTAAGAAATTCAGATTTTTTTCCCTATGAGTCCTATCGCAATGAACAGCAGCAAATTATTAACCAAATTGAAGATGCAATCCGAAAGAAAAAAGGAGTATTATTAAATGCCCCAAATGGAACGGGAAAAACAATAATCGCATTAAGCGCACTTCTTCCTGTAGTCTATCAGTACAAACTAAAACTTATATATATGTGCAGAACC
Organism: uncultured archaeon; assembly: GCA_964435435.1. Lineage (GTDB taxonomy): Archaea > Asgardarchaeota > Lokiarchaeia > Sigyniarchaeales > SOKP01 > Loki-b32. The sequence goes on along the minus strand of CAYSZJ010000057.1, from coordinate 22,676 downwards.
CATGCCCAATCAACACGAGTGATACGGGAACTTCAAGCCATCCAGAACTTTACGTCATATATCATTTCAGGGCTATCTATCAGAGGAAGGAATGAGATGTGCCTCCATAGCACCCTTTTGCGGTTAAAAGTAAGCCCTGCAGAAGCAATGTCAGTATGTAAGGATCTGCGTAAAAATGGAAATTGCAAATACTATAGAAACTTACGGACCAGTTTAAAAGAATTTAAGGATTTGGATTTATTTCAATTTGATAAGCCTACAGATGCCCAACACCTGATAAAATTTTGTAAAGAGAAGCACTATTGTCCTTATTTCTTATCTAAATATCTATTAAAAGATATGCAAGTGGTAATTTGTAATTATCAATGGGTATTTAATCCTGATATTAAATATCGCTTTTTCACATTATTAGATACCGAATTAAATAAATGTATTTTAGTTATTGACGAGTGTCATAATATTATTAACGTGGCAACGCAAGTTAATTCTGATAAATTAACCCCCTACTTAGTTGATACATGTAGTAAGGATTTCATTAAATATGAATTACCTGAGAAATACGTTCAATTTGGACGGTTTCTGCTTAATACTCTCAATCAAAAGGAAAAAGATCTACCACTATGAGAACAAGAGGTAAATCTTCATGACTTTCTTGGTAGAATTTGTACACGCCTAAAATTTTCATCGATAAACGAATTTAAGAATTTCATAGTAAATTTACGTGAAATTTTTAGAGAAAATTTACAATTTCAAGATAGAGATAATGAAATTGATCTATCAAAAAACAGAATTATCGCCTTCATAAAATTTTGGCAACATTGGATACGAAAATATACGTCAGAGAAATATTTCTTCTGCTATAATCTGAAAAAGGCAAATAATCGAAAATATATCTCCTTAGAAATAGTGGCCTTAGATCCACGAGAAATTACTGTGCCACTATTTAAGCAATGTTATGCGTGTCTCAATCTTTCTGGAACGGTAAACGGAACTGTGTATAATCACCTTACAGGAGTGCATTATAAACCATCAGGATACCACGAAATAGTTGCCCAATCTCCATTTCCAAGAAAAAACATAAAAGCTTTGATTATTGAAGGGGTGGACACGCGTAAGGAAAATAGAACATTCTCAATGTTTCAAAAAATAATTGAGAAAATTAATGAGGTTCTAAGATCAACTCCGGCAAATATTGGCATATTCTGTGCGTCATACTCAATTCTTAACGATCTCACGAAATATGGAATTATCCCTGTTATCAGTAACAGTGGAAAGGAACTCTTTATGGAAAAGCCAGGGTTGTCAGCCTCAAAAAATGCTGCCATGCTAAAAAAGTTCAAATCATTATCGAAAAAGACAGATAATGGCGCAGTATTATTAGGAGTATGCGGTGGAAGAAATTCTGAAGGTGAAGATTTTCCAGGTGATTTCATGAATGCGGTTATCATAGTGGGTGTGCCTTACCACCTTCCCACACCACGAGTTCAGGCAAAAATTCAGTATTATAATAAGGTGTTCCATAATCAAGGCTGGGTATTTGGCTATTTATATCCCGCGATGCAACGGGCAAATCAAGCCTCTGGAAGACCGATACGTAAAGAATCAGATAAGGGAGCAATAATCTTTATGGATTCACGATTTCACGATAAAAAAGGGTGGATTTCAGAATGGGTACGAAAAGAGATTAAGATTATACCAGATAAAAAGAATGTTATTTATACTATTCTTTCTCAATTCTGGTGTAACTTTTGAAGAGTGAAGTTTTTAGTTAGGTTTAGTTCTTTCTTATTAGAGTATAGATTTTTTTTTAATTAAAACATTAGATAGTGTTGATAGCTGATTATGTTCTAAAGCTAATTTGTCTAATTTATCAAAATGGTATAATTATTATCATAATATTGAAGTTGTTATATCGAAACCAACCTTAAATCCCTTTTTAATCACTTTTGTCCAAGAACGCTTTGCTTTAAAATTGAGGATTCGCTGATCACAGATTACTTCTTTATCCCCTTTATAGAGAATTAAATTGACTCGAATTTTACCAGAATGTTGAGGTTCACCTAATTCAATTCGCTGATCTTGTGTGGAGTTTTTATCAAGTTTTAAAAGATAATCTTGCGTAACTGTTTTAAAATCAGCAGATCGTACTTTAATTAGACACTTTTCAATATTATTTCCTAGATTTACTACTTTTAGACCGAGGATAAAAGGAAGACCCTCCTTAATTGTGTCAGATTCATATTTAACTTCCTGAATTCTGATAGTTTCATTTGGATGAGCGATATAGAAGTCATGTTCTTTGATATTCTTTCGAAAGCCGTCTAAATCCGTAATTTCGAAATAATATACTAAGTTGCCATAATTTTGAGGTCTTCCTGCTACTAATCTCACTGTTAAGTTTGATTTTTTAGGGATTCTAATTTTTGCATTATCCCTTTCTATTTCCGCTCCTGGAGAGATCATTTGAATGATACATGTTTTTTCTCTTTTTGTAATATTTTGTAAAGTGACATCAGCATATAGGGGAAGATTATTCATTAACATCTCAGGGAATATTCGAATAGAAATAATTCGAACATTAACCAGTTCATCAATTAAATTCATTGTATCTTCCATAGCTTCGTGGATGTATTCATTTAAAGGAATTTCCTCAGTTGGAAATTTTAGAAAATCTTGAATTGGATTAAGTACATCTAAGTCGTTATCTGTTGCATCTAATGCATTGATTATTGCTAATCCTACTGAGACATAATCTGAAGGGCTTAATTTTTCGACTGAATTTAAAAGATTTTCTCTCATTGTTTCTAACAGTACTTGTATTGGTTTTTGGTTAATTAACAATTGATTGATAAAGAAATCATAATCAGTATAGCCAGAATATGCACAACTTAAAAGGAATGCCTTACTAGCTAGAAGTTTATTAATATTATAAAGTATGATGAAAGATTCGAAGAAAATTTTTCCTGATTTATTTAAATCTACTGAGGAATAGTAAATTCCTAGTAAGAAATAAGAATAGCCTGCGATTAGTTGAAAATTTTCATTAGTCTTATTCCAATCACTTGTTTTAATTAATTCGAAAAGAAAAAGTATATCTGCTTGATTATTAATTTTTATTTTATTATTTATATTTTTATAGAGAATTTCAAGTAAACATTTCAATGAATCTTGAAGATTTTCATTATCACGGTACTTTAAAATTAATTTATTAACTTCACTCTTAAGTTCTGTTAATTCTGTGACATTGCTGATGATTTCCTCTAGTTTTTCAACATTTGGCAAAACAATTTTTCTTTCATTCTCTCTTTCACTGATTTTATTAACTACTGATATGCTGGTTCTAGGGATAAGATTTAGCTTTTTTCTCTTTTTTTCATTCCACGCTCTTGGGACATAAAAGAGATTTTCCATGTTTATGGGGAATGTATCCAAGTACAAATTTAATTTATCAATAATCATGTTTGTTAGTAAAAAATACAAATCATCAACTCCATCACCAGTCTTGGCTGAAGTTTTAATAATAGGAATTTCTCTTTCAACAACCCATTTTAATGGAGAATTTATTATCTTTGTATCATCCAAGATCATTTGAAGATCAATATCTAAATCTACTTTGTTTAACGCAAGTACAGTTGGAACATCTTGTCCTGTCTTCCAAAATAATTCTTTCCATCCATCAGTATTAAAAGTTTCTGATCTTTGATTATCAACCACTAAAATCAGACCCGTTGTTCCAATAAAATAAGTCTGTGCCAAAGAAAAAAATGATTTTTGTCCCCCAATATCCCAAATTTGAAGAGTGGCTCCATTTTCCAAATTTTTCTTCAAGAGATTGACTCCTAAAGTCAATTGAGTATTCACATCAAAAATCGAATCAATAAATCTCCTCATTAATGTGGTCTTTCCAGTAGCAGAAGCACCTATCATATTAATTTTAAATATATCCATATTTTACACAATTTTAAGCATTTATGTAACCATATTAAGTATAATCCCATTTTAAAATTTTCGTATTTATGGACTCACGATTCATAGATAAAAAAGGGTGGATTTCAGAATGGGTAAGAAAAGAGATTAGAGTAATTCCTGATAAGAAGAACCTTATATATAACACATTTTTGCAATTCTGGAATAATAAATAAGTTCTTTGTATTTATAATGATCATTTTAGGAGCTTTACTTGTGAATTCTTAGTTAAAATGACTTCTTTTTGATTAGAATAAGAATTGTTTTTAATCATAACATTTGATAAGGTGATGTTATCTCCTTCACTTATAGTTTTAATAAATTCTGGGGCATCCATACCCCAAATCCTTACCGTGATTGAAGATACCTCATCATATAATTTGAATTTTAATAAAAATGTCTTGTTACCATCTTTTAACTTTATCATTCTAAGATTTTCGAACGCTACAGTTCCAGATACAAAAGGGATAAAACCCTCCTTATTATATAAATTTTCAATTTTAAATGAAGAATTATTAAGTTCTAGATTTCTTATATTTTCTAATTGTGGAATATTGCTCATATTGATATCTTTTGGAGATAATACCACTTTACCCTTTTTACTTAAGTGGATCTCTACTTCATCATTCAATCCTTTCTTAGAGTATCCACCAATCACCAGAACAATTTCTCCTGTTGTAAAATATTCATTCTCGATGATTTTCGCATGGTCAGACCATAAAACAAATTTTATTTTACCAGAAATATCAGCTATATGAAAAGAGCCTACGATATCACTGGTGCCATCCTTTCGAGTGAAACTATGGACCTGAGAAATATTGATAATTCTTCCTACAATAATAATATTACTCATCCCCTCAGATATGGAAGCAATTGGAATCAAGAATTCATTATAATCAATCTCTTCCTCTATGCCTTCGTAAGGTAGAGAGCTCTCTTCATTTTCCTGATTAAATAATCCTTGTTCTTTCGCAATTAAAAAGAGAATTGCTGGTCTGGACATGAATCCTTGATACTCTTGGAATCGAGTGTCGATTTCACGCTTAAGTTCTTCTTCACTGAGACCTGATTTGATAAGAGATTGATAGATCTCCTCAATATCTTCAACCATAGCCACTCATAATTGCTTCATTTATTCATAAATAAATATATTTTTACTTGCTACTTGAGAAAAATTAGAGGGGATGTGCTTTTCAGGTGAATGAAACTTCTTTTCAGTACAATCCATAGTATTACAACTCCAATTATAAGAAGGCTTATTGTCCTTAAACACCACACCAAAATAGATTGAATGATGTTTGGTTACGGGAAAGCCACGTCTCCCATGAGAGTTTAAATTATCAAATAAAATGTGTTCATTCACCCCTTAGACAGTATTTTTGGTGCATGAGTTATCATCTTTTATACTCTTACTATAACATGTTGTTAAGATGAAACTGAATTGGGGATATTTAAAGAAAAAAAGAGAAGTAGTTCCTTCCATTATTCTAATAATTCTTTTAAAAATTAATTCTAATTTTTTGGTCAATTTACTTTCAGGAGATTTACCACAAACGGAAAATATAACCAAAAATTATAATTGTAACAATTATCATAAATAATCCCCATAAAATCTTACCTCTTTTGTATTTCCTAACGTATTTTTGATCCTCTTCTGAAACCTGTTCTGGTGTCTCTTCCATTCTGCTAATTATTTCTTTAACTTTCTCTTTTTTTTCCTTTTTTTCCTCTTGAATTTCTATCGTTGTTTCGATTTCCATAGCAACAAGACCAACACCAAATAGACTAATTAGTGCCGAAGCGCCAAGCAACGCCCACCAATATTCTTGTATATACTGAAAGTAAAGATTTAGAGGTACAGGTGTTACTCCTACAATATTTCCAATAATTGCTGTAATAATTCCAGCAATACCAAAGAATAATCCTATTACACAAATAATCCATATTATAAAAAACATAGCTAATCTACTTTCTTTTTCCATAAGATTTCACTTCTAAAATTATAAAGCTTTGATTATTGGATTCTATAAAACCATCTATACATTTATGTAAAAATACATAATAAAATATTGGCAAAAATATATAAATCTTTCGGCAAAAATGTAAAAAGAATATAGCACAAAGAAAAGACTAGGATAATAGGCGGTCTAAACCTATTTTATTACGACACCTGTGAAACGCATATGGTGAGCAATCACATAAAATACAAATTTTATTTTGGGAAATAGGATTATATTCTTGATTAAGTTTAGATCTGTTAAATTCAGTAATAAATAATGTTACGGCTACTTGAGTCATAATTTGAGGCCAATAATTTATTCTATCGAGAATTTTAGCTAAGCTTTTAGCATTAAATTTCGCTCTTTTATAGTCGAACACAGGAGCTATTCGATAGATCTTCCGTAAATACACTTGAGTCTTTCGGACAGGAGATTTAAGACCTGCTCCTATGGGAAATTTATGCTGAAACATCTTAAAATGTATTAGATCTACTACAAATGTGTTGAAAACCTTACGTATCGTAGAAATAGGAGTATTCAGAGCATTCCTTATGCCTCGATACTTGTCTAGAGATAAAAGAGTGATTTTATTAGCTCGTGTAAACGGGACATTTCTAAAGATGTAATTCAAAACTGTTTTTTTAGTAGCGTTTGTATAAGGTCTTTTCTCATCAATATCAACCTCTACAAGAGCTTTTTTACTAGGTCTGCTAATAGTCTCAGTCATTGGTAACCATAACTTATAAAATAAGGATAGTAAAACCTAGTTCTAAGCATATTTAAACAAAAAATTGTATTGAACTAGAATAGTCTATCTAAAGTCATTTGAATTGACTTGGGTTTGAGATCCAAATGGGTGAAATATGTCCAACATTTCTCAAAATTAGTTATTAGCTTATTCAAATTGTTGACCACACGTTCTTTGTTTAGGTGATGTCTTTCACAGAGCAATGATATAACTCTTGAGCTGTGAGGAAGATTCCAGTAAAATTGAGTAATGTGTTCATTTATATCTGGAAATAAAAATATTTTTCTTATCTTATTTAAGAGTTCCAATGGTAATTTTGAAAAGTCATACTTATACTTCTCATGAAATGCGATTCTTTCAAGAGTATCATATTTTTTGATAAAATTCAACGCTTTTTTAGGGCCAATGCCTTTAATACCTGGAAAATAGTCAGTGCCAATTAAAATACCCAGATCAACCAACTGAAAATAAGTTATATCTAAATGTTGTAAATTCTCCTGTAGATCTATCTTAAAAGGCTCTATTTTCTGGTATTGCCATCTGCCCTGAACCTTTCGCTTGAGAGACTTTGATAAGTTTTGAACCATATGAGGACATCCGAATAATAGCGAATCGAAATCTTGGGAATTTGAATAGGTAGCGATTTTTTGTCTTACTAAATAGGCACATTGAGATTCTGCTGATGCGGGAGACTCGATATAGGGGACTCCTAACGCCCCCAGCAATTCTTTAGACTCATTAATGATATTATGCCATAGATATCCTTTACTCAAGGCAATATTTCTAGCCAATTCCTTATCCCTTTTATTAATAGCCGAATGATACCATTTCTGATAAAATTGAAAATCGTGTAATTTATCGGTGGTAATAAGCCTCTTCAACTCTGAAACTTTTCCGTCAAAACAGAAAATAGGAAATATCTTTTTAGAATACAAAAAATTTACCCGATATAATAATCCATAGAGATGAGAGATGGGGCGCTGGGTTCGGTCTAAAATCAGTCCGGCATAGGAGCCATCAGGATTTTTTCTGGCAAAATTGAACAGACTCATAATGATATTGGGAGCATCGATTGCGATAATTGATCCTGCTAAATTTTTAGTATCAATTTCCTTACGAATGATGATATTCTGTAACTTTACTCCCATGATTAAAATTGCTGTAAAGCTAGAATATAAAAAAGAAAAAAATAGGTTAAATTTTAACTACCATCCTTTCATGAGATGATATAGGCGAAATAATATTTTGATAAATTGTGGGCGTTTGAGCTTCATGAGTCACCTCTAACGTATGATTACAGGTGACCTTAGTTCAGATTATTTAAATGAAAAAACTAGAATTCATCATCATCTTCTTCAAAAAAATTATCATCATCCTTAAAATCTTTTTCAAAAGTCTTCCCAAACGCTCCTAATTCTTCCCTCGATAAGATATCTTCATCATCTATCTTTCCAAGGAACTCTTTATCAAATTCTAAATCGCAGTGAGGACAATATATTAGGACTCCCCAATCTTCCACATCACTTGATTTACATCGAGGGCAATAATAATCGTTATCCATAGGAATCGACAATCGATAAAAGACAGTTTTGATGCTTAGTATTAATACTACACAAATATAAATAAATTTATTCTCAAAGATCCGATACAAAAAAATAAGTAAAATATACGCGGGAATTTTCTCATCACACCAACTTGAGGTATTTGCATCATATACTATCTCCAATCTTTATAAATGAAAAAGCTGGAACAAGATTTGGGGATTTTTTCTTTATATAGGGTTAGATAATTGTAATAATAAATAATTAATCACTGGAAATATGAGACCTCAAGAATATGTAACCTTAAAAAAGGGAAGAAATATGCCCGTGTTGGTAATTACTGGAGTTCTTTTCTTTATACTGATATTCTTTCCGTTTTACGGCATTACACTCCGTTATCAAGTAGGCAATATCTTTAGAATAATGTTCGATTTTATCGGTAGAATTTGTCTCTTCTTGGGGGCATTGCTACTAATTATCAGTATAGTAGGTATGTTTCTCCATCATATTAGCTGGAAAATGTTTATATCCGCAGTTATTTTACTATGGGCAGGCTGTTGGTTAACAGGAGCAATGGTCAATTTATTCGGTATTCACATCGGAGATGCCAATAGAGGGTCAGGGGGATATTATTAATACATATCAATTCGGAAATATTTTAATCCCGTATAGAGCCCGCATACTGCAAGCAGAATAATCGAAAAGACGATTACACCGATCATCTTATGGCGATAAAAGGGACCTGAATACATCAGACCCAAAATTCCTATTATAAGCCCTAAAAAACCTAAAATTGAGCCTACTGCGATTAAGAACTCTATTGCATCTGCCACTGATTCAAAATAATCTGACATGATCATGCTATATCCTATAGTCTGTTATATTTAAACAAAAAAAGAGATTTTAAACTAAAATTCAATCTAAGTTAGGAATATTGCTTTTTAAAAAATAAAATAAGAAAAAAAGAACAATTATTATTAATTATAGAACTTCACTTACTTGTCTTTTTTTACGATATAGATATATTGCCACTGACGCTACTCCTATTCCGGCTGAGGTTATAAGATTGCAATAATGATTATAACGAGAGGAGCTTCTTCAGCTCCTTTTCCAACTTCCTTTTCTAACGTATCAGGATCTACGGCGAGATAGGTTTCATACTGTTTATCTTCATATCCTGACGCAGAGATTATCATTTTTAGGAGTATGGGATCTTCCCCTTGAGTTACAGTTATTGGGTCTAATGAGATAAAATAATATCCATTTCCGAGATTCTGAACATCAGCAGACACATCTATGTCATTCCACCAGATTTTGAATGTTGCAAAATCAATTCCATCACCAGTCGTATTGTAAATAAAGAACGTTATATTAAATTGTTCCGTTGAGAACGATTGGTCAATTATTTCAAATTCTAATGTGTCCTCTACTAAATCACTTGGATAGACTACGATATATATTTCAAAGTATTTATCCTCATATCCAGAAGCAGAGACAGTCATATTAAAGAGAATGGGATCTTCCCCTTGAGTTACAGTTATTGAGTCTAATGAGATAAAATAATAACCATTACTAAGATTTTGAACATCAGCAGATACATCTACTCCATTCCACCATACTTGAACTGATGCGAATTCAATGCCAAAATTAGTCGAATTATGAATGAAGAAAGTAATGTTAAAGCTTTCTTCCGTAAAGATCTGATCGAAAACTTCCACATGTAAAGAACCGATGTCAATTCCATCTTCCCAAATTGGAAAATTATCCACACTCCCTCCTGCAGGGGGCACATCATAGGGAGTATCTCCAATACCATTATCATCAGCATCTACACCTTCATAATCATCCCAATAATTTCCTATCGTTCCATTATCCCATTGATTATTTCCATCGTCTCTCGCGTTGTATTGATTTTTAAATTCATTTAAATAAATGAGATTACTATAACAAGAAATACTTATAACCATCCCATATTGGTAGTTATAATGTATAACATTTTCGAGAATGGTATTATTAGTACAATAATAAGATAATTCTATTCCGTACTGATGGTTGCCATTTACAGTGTTTCCCAAAATAGTGTTGTTGTTACAATTATTATATAAACGTATACCAAAGTCTGCATTGTTATTTGCAGTGTTTCCCAAGATAGTGTTGTTGTTACAATTATTATCTAAATATATTCCATGTAGTCTATTATCGTTTGCGGTATTTCCCGAAATGGTGTTATTATCAGAACCACTACGAATGAATATCCCAAAATCTTGATTAGATGTGCCGATATTGCTTACTGTATTTCCCCATATGATGTTATTATCGCAAGTGTATAAATATATCCCCCACTCTACATTGTTGGTTACGATGTTTCCTGAGACAATGTTGTTACAATTATTATCTAAATCTATCCCACATAGTTCATTATCGTTTGCGGTGTTTCCCGAGATGGTGTTACCATCGCAATGATTATCTAAATATATACCATTATCACCATTACTATACGCAGTATTTCCCGAGATGGTGTTATTATCACATTCATTAAGTAAATATATACCATTATCACCATTACTATACGCAGTGTTTTCCGAGATGGTGTTATTATCATATTCATTAAGTAAATAAATACCATGATCCCCATTACTATAGACAATGTTTCCCGAGATGGTGTTTTTATTGCTATTTGAAACTAAATATATACCGTGCTGCGTATTTCCATATGCAGTGTTTCCCAAGATGATATTGTTACTACAGTTGATGCTCAGAACAATTCCCATATAGACACTGGTTCTTGCTTTACTATTAAAAATAGAATTATTATTGCAATTATTATTTAACTGGATTCCTCTGGTATTGTCTGAACAAGTATTATTTATTAAGGTTCCGTTATCTGTATTCTTCAATATGATCCCATTATCAGCATTGGAGATTGTACAATTTCTAATGATAAAATTCTCATTTTTAGAATTATTTATGAAAATTCCTTGCCCTGTAGGGGAACTACTTGCATCAATAGTAACGTTTTCAATGACGTAGGGATTACTCCACGAACCATCACCGCTACACTAATCGTAATTTAGTGCAGTATTTGACCAATTATCAGGAATACTACCATCAATATGTATGAAAGATTCGGGATAACCCGCTGATTTTTTCAAGCTTTTTAATTTATTCTCGTCTTGAATCTCTAAAATTCCATCTTGTTCATTGAAGATATTATAGTTGTTGATGCTCAAAAATGCGAAAACTATCCCTAAAGTTATTATACTTATTTTTAGTTTGCGTTTATTTTTCATTATATTTCACCCAAAAATGATTGGATTATGTAAAAAATTGACAAATACGTATTTAACATTTTTGAATGCCTATCTTTTTTCCTTTATATAATCGCATTCTAGTATAAACCTAACTCAAAAATAACTAATATTCTCACCATGAGAAAAATTGAAGAAATTGGAATTTGTCCAGAATGTGCCTGCTCACTTACCGCCTACAAAACTAAAAACTATAAGCGGTTTGTTAAATGCGATATCTGTGGAATGTCATATCCTTTACCCAAAAGCGGAACACTTAATAATTCAGCTCTGCTATGCCCAAAGAAAGAATTACCTGTATTAATTGTCGAAAAATCGAATCAAAAAGCCTATTTTTGGACGGATTCTCCCTGTTTTAGTTGTATACAGTATGATAAGTGTGAGATAATCAAGGAGTTAACTTCTGAATTTACAGAATTAAAGGTGTATGGGTATTAAAAGCAGTAGTAAATATGGCTTTTTAGGATTTGTGGTAATATCCATTATAGTAGCTATGATTCCCTCTAATTCTGCATTATTTATTAATAATAAATTAATTAGTAGTAATGTAAAGAATCTGAAGACAAGCGATCCTCCCTTAGTAGAAAAAATATTTCCGTTTTCTCCAGATGATAATCTTACCTCATTAAACCTTACCCTCGAACAAAATTTCATGTATTATATATGGACTGAAATTGTTACCCCTCATAGCTGCAATCTTAGTATACGAATACTTGATCCCGATAATATTACCTATGATATTGCGCAAGTTGATTTGGAATATCAGTATCAAAATAAACGAAGTTATGAGATACCTTTCGGTACCGCCCTTTCAGGGGTATATACATTCGAATTCTATGCGGTGACCGAGGAAAATCTTAATATATTTATACGAGTCGAGAAGGGTGAGAAGGTATTATTTGATAAAATCACTCCAGAGAATAGAGATAATTTATTGGTATATAATACCACCCGCTTTTCTCATGGGATGTATATTACCCATAAATTATTGCTGAAATCAGATTATATCTATAAAATGTATATCGGAAGAGTTTCTCCCATTTCAGAAGCTATTACCGACTCCAACGGATCAAAAATCATAGCAAGGATAAATTATACCATAACTGATCCTTATGATAATATTTATACGATCTTTTCGAATGAAGCCTTAAACTCTATTAGTTCTATCAATAAATCTGCCTATGGAACCTATTGTGCGGGATTCCATACGTTTAATCTCTCGGTTCGGTTTTCAGAACACGATAAAATAGAGGCTGTCAATATTGGACATGCCATCAATGAAGATTATAAGAAAGGAAGCATTATTATACCACCTAATGAAACTGATCCTGTAAATAATACCCCTCTCAATGATACTTCCACTCCGGGCAAGATTTTTCATATACCAAGAGAATGGACTATGGGTTTTTTACTATTTGTCATAACATTAGTAGGAATAACTACTCTCTTAATAATAAGGCGTAGAGATAAAGGACACGTAGGATTAACCAAGTAAAAATCTCTATCTTTTTTTTAAGATAACAATATATTCGTATTTTAAATAATTTTTTTTATAATCTCGATATCGCTTTAATATTATTCTCTCTTTTGAAAGTCCACATTCGCATCCAAGCTCCACACATCGCTTATCCATAAGATTCTCTTTTGATACTACTAAAAGAAAAAGTCTTGAATAGTTTTATAAATAAAAACGAAGAAAAAAAAGAATTTAGGTCTTTAACAATATTCTGGCGTTTTGTTGCCACTCACTTACCGTCTTCACAGAGGCTCCACTTATCTTAGACGATAACTTATCAGGATCAGCTTTTATTAACTCGGCTACCGAAGTAATGCCCTGAGCATTCAAGTTTTCAACAGTTCCTTTACCAATTCCCTTTACTTTTATTAGATGGAACTCGTCCATACTTGGCTCAGAATCTTCGGTGTTTGGTTCAGATTCTTCGTACAATGATTCAATTTCAAAATCCAGCCCCTTTAATTCCAACATGTCAACTGTATCGGTATCAGCAACTCCTACTCCTGTAATATAGAATTCGCATTCTTCAGGTGGGAGATCAGGAGCATCTACAATTACCGCTCTTCGCTTTAAGGAATTATTAGCCGAAAATCCCTTGGTCTTAAACATGACTCGGAAGTGACATCCGTGTGCCACAATATTTCCTCCTATAGCATCATTGCCTGAAAACATTCCCATCATCCTTGTTGCTACCTGATTGGTAAGCAGCACAGCACAATTGTAGGTCTCAGCGATTCGGGATAAGGCATGAATCATTCCATTTAATACTGCTTGGCGCGGAGCAAGTTTACCAATACCCACATATTCTGTTCGGAGCAATGCCATTAGACTATCAATAACAAGTAACCGAGCACCACGCGTCTTACAGATTGTCTCTGCTTTCTGGATCATCTGCGATTGATGGTCTGAAGAGTAAATTCTGGCATGGTATATCTTAGATAACACCTCTTGGGGATTCAGTTCAAACCGTTTTGCGATACGCTTGATCTTCTCTTTTGAAAATGTATTTTCAGTATCAATATAGGCAACGCTTCCATTTAGTCCGCCTCTACTTTCTGGTAATTGAACAGTCACAGAGATTGTATGGGCTAATGCGGTCTTTCCCGACTTAAAAGGACCATACACTTCGGTAAGCTTTCCCGTTTGAACACCACCTCCTAAAATTCGGTTAAGCTCAGAAGATCCTGTGGTAATTAATTCGGTATTTTCGCTAATTTGAGATGCAGAGGTAAATTCGGTCATACCTAATGCGTTTCGAGCATTCCATATGAGCTTTTTAGCAGTTTTTTCACCTAACCCGTCAATATTTGCCACAATTAAATGGGGAGACATCGCTAGTGCTTCAGCAGTACTAATACCGTTTTCCTGAAGTAGCTTAATTTGCCGTGAGTTAATAGATTTCACATCATTTAAATCTGCCATTGTTTTTTTCTCATCACCTATTTATGTGTAATTTGAATTGATATAGGATCATAATACGATTATTTAAAGGAAAAAAAGAAAATTAAAAAAGGGAAATAACAACTAATACAAAATTAAGAAGACAAGAAATTGCTTAGATTAGTATCCACGAAGATGTAAAATATGTTGGTTAAAAAAACGTATATTATTTCTCTTTTTTAACATGAATACAATATTAGCCTATAATATTTAAATAAAAAATTAGATTAAAGCCATACAAACCCAGTATTCTCAATCTGATAGAAAAACTCCCATCTAGATTCCCCAGAGATGATTTTCATCTTCTTTTTCTGACTATTAAACAATTTTAATAGATGAATGTGTAATACATACAATCGGCTATAGAGTTTATGAAGAAAAGGTCTTTGCTGTTCCACTTTTATATCAAACGAGACTTCATGAAGTAATACCAAATGGATCTTTTCTCTAATACAATATAGAAGAAACGGTGATAAGATTTCGTCATAAAATGAATCAATAATATTGGTAATATCTCTTATTTCTGAATTAGTAGAGAGCTCAAGTCGTAAATGATGGGAAATATTGTCAATTACTATATACTTTACGTTAGGGGGTAATTCTGATTTGACATCTATAATATGACGAAGTATTTGGGCTTGATCTGCATAAGAATTGAAGGTCCTTCTTTTTGGAATCACATAGATATTATTCTCTAAATATTCTAACTTTTCATTACTTACCCAAAAAAGTGAATTCAATCGTTTTTTGGGGAATACTTCACTGGCTTGAACCCAGACACACGATTGTTCATAAGGTTTTTGGGAGACAAGAAAATTACCTACTAAATATAGGGCCAAAGTTGTCTTACCTGTGCCCGATTCTCCTGATATATTTACTATGGTGTTATGAGAAATGAGAGAGAGTAACCCATCTAACATCGTAGGAACCGAAATCATCTACTTACCATCCAATAATTCAAGAATCTCTTCTTTTAGCTTATCTATTTCACTTTCCCGTTTGGAAATAGTTTGGTCCCTCTCTTGCTCTACTGGTGTTGAAGTGTTATCATTGAATAAGTTTTGGAGTATAACCAGGGTTAATAAATCGTTATTCTGAGAATTGTATGCCGCAGACTTACCACTTAGAAAACCGAGCGCGTTAGAACCAAGACCATGTTTTCTTAGTTTGAAAAAAATAAAACCTGCAATAAATAGAACAATGATGATCATCGCAAAGACGGGATTTCGCTGATAAAATAAGACAAATGCCACAATCAATATAAAATAACAAAACAATTTTGCCATATTATTCACCTGGAAATTTTTTTATATCAAGAGTATCCACTTCCATAAATTCACCATATAACACCCCTACTCTTTTCTTTGCTCTACCTTTTTTTACCCCACTATAGACTTTATAACTTGCTACACACAGATATTTCAGAGTCATAAATACTACACCCATAAAAATGTAATATATAAATTCAAATGGGAAATCAATCGCAAATGAATCTACCAAAAACCATACCAATCCAAATGAAAAACATAATAAGATAACTTGAAAAGATGATTTTGAAGGATTGTTTTGAAAACTTACTTTTATATTCTTAAGATCTACAGTGGAAGGTCTAACTCCTAATAATAATGAAAAACAGATAACTCCGGCAATTATCCTATAAAGCGGTTTTGCTGGCATATCAAGGGTGATCTCAAGCGAAAAAAAGAATACAATTACTCCTACCAGTAAAGGGGCGATTCCGATTAAGAACGATTGAATAAATGAGATTTTTCGCGGTCTCTTAGGCTCGACTGCTCCATTTGGAGATGTAATACCGGTCATTTTATTCCTGTAATTTACTTCCACTCTCTTAACTGGTACACCAGTAATAAGACATAATATAGCATGAGCGGCTTCATGAATGAAAACTCCGATAAATGCAAAAACATTAAACACGGTTCTATACTTTCCTTTAGTCTGTTGATATACTAACTCAAGGAAATACCCTATCACAAATGCTATTGGTAACCAAAAAAAGGTAAATTCAAGCACTTTTTCAAACATGATACCCATATAGTATGAGAAAATATAAAGAAAAAAGTACTTTTTCGAATCACAATATGTTGATCTAAAAATCCGTAGACGATATATATATAACACTTCATAACATGACATTCTAAATTCATAATTCATGAATTAAAGGGAACTATTGAGTATACTGGAAATGAATTACTAATATATAAACTGGTTGACGATTCTCCAGCAACCAGATGATGAAGAGGTGATGCACGAAACGAAAAAATTCATCAATTTTTAAATTTCAGTTTTCGTGAAGGCGTGATAGAACGCCCCTCCTCATAAATCCCGATCCAGAGGATAATATTTAAAAGGCAAATAGGTTCCCATATATTTCTTAGGAAACTATAGAAAATAGTGACCAAGGTAATGGCTTCGTATAAAACACAAGAATTTGAGACCAAATTAGTAGGGCTTCCATCCCTAAAATGTGATATATGTGGTTCGGAAGATATTATTGAAGATAGAGGCTCTTATGTTTGTAGAAATTGTGGTATCGTACTTGAGATCCAGAAATTGCAGTATGATAGGCCCTATAATAATGATATCATTCATCATTCTCCGCATGTAGGAGTTACTCAGGTGGGAACCATTCGGGAGCGTCTTACTTCCAAGCATTCCGTGCAGCTCCAAAGAATAAATAAAAAACAACTGGAACAGTCTAACTATGAGAATATGAAACGAGAGATTGGGAAAAAAATTTCCGATCTGTTTACGAAACTTAAGTTACATGACTCTGGTGCGTCTCTAAAGCAGTACATATATACTCAGTGTCTAAAAGTATATAATAGTTTTAGATCAGGAACAAAATATAGAAGTGCTGAGAAGTTAGTTCCAGTGGTCATGTATTATTGTTTAAAGCTTAGAAGTATTGCGCGACCAGAGACCGATTTTATAGATACTAATGAAATCACCAAAAAGGAATTCAATCATTTTAAATTGCAAGTAAGACAATTCCTTCCCAAATATGACGAATATAACAGGCAGATGGTTATTCTTCAAAAAATTAGTTATATTCAGGCTGAGTTTAATTTAGATAGGGCATTTGATCTGTTCACTAGGAAAATTTTATATAAACTATGGAATCTTATTAAAAATACGAAGGATGATGTCGTAGCGGGGCTCTGCGCATCGATCTCGGCTCTATGCACCTATCAGGATACTTTAAATGTGAATTCCATTTGCAATCTGCTTGGTATCAGGATGAGTACCATTCAAGCTCAAGTTAAACGTAATTTTATTGAACGGTTCAAAGTCGAAGGATTCAAAAGCTTGGTAAAATCTTCAGACTTGCTGGTGGAAATTATGGAGAAGTTAGGAATCCTAGAAGGCGCAGAAGAGCCATGTGATATTGTGGAGATAAAGCTGGGATACGCAAGGCGTATATTTAACAACAATGATTCAATTGAATACTATCTATTTGCTATAAGAGATGAAGATAATAACGTAATGCTTACCAAGTTAGACGTATATAAGCCCTATCAGAGATTCGATATTATTGAGAGTGTTGAAGTCGTTGACCTGCCACAGTTTGATATGGTTTTCAGGACATACTCAAAAGGCAAAGATCCGCCCTTAAAGAGTTGATAATTTTTTTAGTTCAGATATCTACCTTTCTAATTACTCCCTTTTTTTTTTACTCCTCTTTCTCCTCTCTTCTTACTAAATAGATGTGGATCTTATTATTTTTTTTTTAAATATACACATTCATAGAGTATTGTAATTCATACCTTAAGGATGATTTACCATGAAAATAAAAAAGTTGATTTTTAGTATAATTATAGTTTTATTATTTGTATGTTTTTCTACTTGTATAATGCCCAAGAAGATTAATTATTCAGAGATTTTTTCTAATAGTGATATGGATGGCTCCCTTCAAACTTCCTCTAAGACGAACGGGGAAATCATTCAAGAGGTCTTCTCTGCAAAAAATGTTCAATTCCGAGACTTAGGCTATTACACCCAAATGTTCGAATCCTCACTTCAAGCGACCTATTATGGGCTATGTGTTTTAGAAACCATTGGGAAATTAGGGGGTATTAATTCTTCTGAAGTTCTCACTCATATCATGTCGTTTTATGATAGTGATTCAAATTTGTTTATGGATAAGTACGCATATAGGTATCTTGATACCGACTTTTCGCAAGTATATTATCCCTTAAATACTCAACTGGAAGTGAATTGTTATGCGGTACTCTCATTGAACTTAATGGATTCTCTTAGCTTAATTGATACTTCAGAGATGATTTTATTTCTATGGGAGTGCTATAATACCGATACTTCGGGATTCATCGGGCTAAAATATGAAGCAGGTCTGGATGAAGGATTTAAAATCTCGACGATGGATAATACCTATTTTGCAGTATATGCCTTGGATCTTTTAATGGATGATTGGTCTCAACATACTACCGAAAGAGATGCTATTATCCAATTTGTGAACGATTTACAAATTTCTGAAGGTATAGGATGGATGCTGGGGGGTTTTCTTAATGACGTCGATTCCTCATTAGACAGTCTTAATCCTCTATTTGAACCCAATCTCCTCAGTTCATATTATTGCATTAAAACTCTGGAACTATTTGGCATGGTAGATAGCATTAACAAACCTACTTTTTACTCCTTCTTAGACGGATTATATGATTCTACAAACTATTATTTTAGAATTTCACTGATGGATTATGGAATTGAATATGCTAATATTGTAGCTACTGCGCTTGGATTGGAGCTATCTGATATTACCACTTATCCGAATATCCACCGTGAAAATGTGATTACGTTCTTACTAAATAATCGCAATTCTTGGGGTATATGGGATACTTCGACCTTGCTTGATCATCATGAACTAATTGATACTTTTCAAATTATTAGAGTGCTAAATAATACCGGAGAGATTTCACGATTAAATGAAGATGATAAGAGTCAAGTAAGTAATGCGGTATCTAAGTATTACAGTTACAATGGTTTCACCCCCTTATCAGAAGATTATATGAAAATGGACTTGATTCGTAGCATCATATCTTCTTCTAAATTATATGATAGAATCTCAGATCTCGATATTAGCCAACTCTATAGTGATATTAGTTCTTCCTATAATCCCTTCGGTTCATGTCGATTTGTGGAATATATTACCAAAGGGAAATCATTTACCGGCTTTCGCTCACGTCCGTATGAATTCTATACCGCAGGATATAAGAATTATGTGGATGATATTAACGTGCTTATTTCCCATAAAGCAACCTTTCACGCACTTACATCTCTTCGCGAGATATTTAAACTCGATGACTTTTCCCTCAGCTATGATCTTGCTGAATTATTGGACGATATAATTGCTTCCCAGTTTCTAAATGACTCATACTATAACAATTTTGGGGGATTTACCTATTGGGAGCCCTATGATCCAATGTTTTCTGAATTTATAAGCAAGAATGTGTTCTTTCTTTATACATATTATGCAGTTCGAAATATGGAATTATTAGCGGAGTATTTTGGGCTTGGAGATCTTACTCAACTATCCTTTGATATAGACGCACTCTATTGTTTTATTGACCGAAAAATAGTAGAATCTGCCACTTATATATATCTTGATCCGGGATATACTTCAAACATAGAGGATATTTTGGAACACACCTATTATATGATTTACATCCTTAATGCATTGGATTTATTTAATAAAAATAGCCAGAAGATTGAAAATTATGTACTGGATCATCTGGATTATTCTAATATCAAAAATGTCTATTATTCTTACAAAATCTCAGAAATACTGGATTTATCCATAGAATTTAATTCGATAAGTATTCAAAATTTAATGAAAGCGATATATTCAGAAGAACTATACGAATTTTATCTGACTCCTGCCCATGAAGTAGTGGATCATGATATTTTATACTGGATATGTGATTTAGCAAAAAATAGCGAAGTGATTATTAATGTTGACTATTCTGAGACCGTTCTTCTAGGTGAATTTATACCCTTTACCGCAAATGTTCAAAATCTAATCATCGATGATTTTGGCGCCTATATTACCCTAAAATGCATACATGAGAAATTAGGCACAATTATGTTTGATAAGCTGGAAGGTAATGAGTTCAGGAAAGATGTGTATGTGCCTATAGAAAAGGATTATTACCCTGAAATCGCTATGAAATTAGAGGCGTATGAGGGATTTAAAAAACTTAGTGAAAAAAATATTACCGTATATACTGAATATAGCATTACTCATCACCTGACAACCGAGGTGATAAATAGCTCTGTATATCTTGAAATTAATGGAACCTATAAAACGAGCCTAAAGGATCATAACACGTCATTTGGTCGAGCGTATGCATCAGTATATTGGGAATATGGATTTCTGGATACGGAAGACTTCTATAGGCACGATTACGAAAATTATACCATATTTTCCATGAACTATGAAGTTAGTCTTAAGTCTCGTTATACGTTCGGGATATATCTTACAGATGGAATAACTAACGAATGGATGTTTCTTGGCAATTATACCTTCTATAAAGGAGAAATTAAACCTGATGATGAGGTACCAGATGATCCTCGCGATGGACGCAATCTAGATTATGAGGATGATCTTTTTCAAACGATTCCTATTATCACCATACTGACCTTAGTCCCTGGAAGTGTTATAGTAATTACTACCGTGAAAACTAAAAAATTAAAGAAACGATAGTATGTGATTTTTCCTTTTTATTTTATTATTTAATATATATTCTGATGAGTTCAAAATCACTACACTTGGAAAGTACAAGCCAAAACAGTAAATATATTAAAAAAAGTATTAGGCTTTTACGGCCTATCTTAGAAGTATTAAGTCATTTTAAGAATAATATTACCAAGAAATTCAATATTACTAAATTTGCGGAATATTTACACATTAGCTCAATAGATATGAATGAAATAATTTCTCTTATTATAGAATACCAAAATATGTTTCATAATGTCTTAAAAGATTATAACTTACTAAAAAAGAAAGAAGGCACGCACACCTATTTAATCGTTCAAAAAATACAAAAGCAACCAATTATTATTAAATTTACTTCTTCTCAATTAGAAGTGTTAAATGATATCTATTATTGGTTTAAAGTGGTCCAGAAAGGGAAGGGATTTGATATATCACAATCAAGTCCTCTTATTCACAAGCTAAAAAAGTTACTTGAATCCCATCCTGTTCTTTTTATTATAGCACAAAATAGCCTAGTCTATCTTTCAAATATAGGGCAAAAAATTGGAGATATGCTTATTTCGTATAATAAAAGCAGTAGACAAATCACTGAATGTATCATTGAGAATTATATAATTAAGGTGGACACGAGTGGGAGAGCTTAAGAATGATCCTAATGATTCTATATCCTTGCTCCGCGAGCAGAAACTTGAAATACGGAAATATCAGACCGAAATTGCAAGTAAATGTATCAATAAGAACTCATTAGTAGTGCTGCCTACCGGATTAGGGAAAACAATAATCGCAGTATTGGTGGCTTGCAAGACATTGCAGCTATATCCCCCACAGAGTAAAATAATTATCCTTGCTCCCACCAGACCGTTAATTAATCAACATTATGATACGTTTATAAAATTTCTCACTCTTCCTGAAGATACCTTTTCAGTATTAACGGGAAAAGTCAATCCTCACGATCGAACTGAAATATTTACCGCTTCTCAAATCCTCTTTTATACCCCTCAGACCTTACGAAATGATTTGATACATGAGAAATATACCCTTCAACATACTGCTCTTATTATCTTTGATGAGGCACACCATGCTTCAGGAGACTATCCCTATACCATGATAGCCGAAAAATTCATGGAGCAGAATCCCGATGGCACAATATTAGCATTAACTGCCTCTCCTGGAGCGTCGAAGAAGAAAATTAATATATTATGTGAAAATCTATTTATACCACTTGATAATATCCATATACGTACCCGAAGAGATAAGGATGTAAAAATTTATCTCAAACCGATGGATATCTATAAAATTGGAGTAAATTTAACCGAATTAATGAGTCACACATATCAGCTCCTTAATAACATCTTAGAAGAACGCTTACATTATCTTGCCCAGCTTAATTTTTTAGAAGCTAAAGGAGA
>CAYSZJ010000056.1:0-23783 GCA_964435435.1 uncultured archaeon | reverse complement strand
GTAAGTGAATATCTCGGAAATTTAAAGTTAAATGAATGGTATGATGTGGATAACAGAGTTCTAACTACTTTAAATGTTGAAATTACTAAAGATCTAATAGTACCAAATTATCCCACTAAAGATATTAATATTATTGCAATATATAATGAGCGAGGAATTCTCACTTCATATAAGCTTTATGTCAAGGGAAATGTAGTTATAGTTGATATATCTTTTAGTAAATTACCTTTTTTCGTAATACCGACATTGGTAAGTTTAACAGTTGTTTTATCAATCGGAGTAATAATATATATTCTAAAGAAGAAACAGTCTATAAAAAATTATTAATGAGTTTATGGTAATTTCCAAATGGAAATAAAAATAAAATTTAGAAATAAAATAGATAGATTTAAGGAACTCTGGGAACGTATAATATTTAGGTATGCGATAATACTTCATGGATTTTATTTTGTAATTTCTTTAATTTTAACATTAACTATCTTTAGGAATCAGAATGATTTTTTAGTCTATTATACTGTAGGAAGAGTATTTGTTACAGATATTAACGAACTTTATAATCGAGTAAATTACCAGTGGCCATTTCGTTACTTTCCGTTATCTGCTGTCTTTTTTGTTCCATTTTATCTTCTTGGTTTTGATTTAGGATTTGTAGTATTTAATGTCTTTAATTTAATTCTTAATATATTAATAAGCCTAATTCTTTACAAATTAATTATTTTAATTCGAGGAGATGACCATGAAAAGGATGATAAAAGAGTTATTACTTATATTTGTGTTTATCTCTTCTCTTTACCGCAGATTTTCAATTACATTCTTGGTCAAATTAATCTTTATGTAGTTTTTTTAATTTTGATATCACTTTTTCTATATCTTAAATATGAGAATACTAAATGGCAATTTATAGCAGGATTATTTTTAGGGATTAGTATAATTATTAAACCAATTACTATTTTTATGATTCCTTTTCTAATTTTAATAAAATATGATTTTAAACGTAAAAAATTCACTTTTAACTTTTTACATACGATTGCACGAATAGGAGGCGTCATATTACCTATTTCTTTAAATTTAATTATGTTTCTATTATATCCTGCTTTATTAGATGGATTCATTGACATAAATTTTGTTGGTGAAGATACTATATATGTAAATCACTCGTTTAGTTTAACAAAACTTATACAAAACTTTTTATTCTTTATTGGAATTCCCGAAGTAAATTTATTAAATTTGCAGATTCTCATTTTTTTGGCTGTGTTAATGATTATAGGGGGATTAGGATACGTTATTTACATTTTTCGAGGCCAAATATCAGATCCTTTATTATATGGATATACATTAGGTATTTTAATAATGCTTATCGCTTATTTTGATTCTTGGGATCACCATCTTTTAATATTAACTCCATTCTTAATATTGATTATTTTTAATTTACCCAGAAATTCAGATATAACAAAAAGATTCATTAAACCAGGTTTTTTCTTTTTTAATTTTTTTGACTTAGTATTTATGGGACTGGCATACATCTGGTTTCCATTTAATTTTGAAAGTACGATATTTCTTTTATTAATCTTTTTTGGTATTTGTAAATTTTGTTTATCTACAAGACATTTACTTAATAGAGATGAATTAGAATAGAAATTATACCCGCAATTGATATTAGTGGAGGAAAATGCGTTCGTTTATTCAAAGGAAAAAAGGGAACTGAAAAGATCTATTATGAAAATCCCCTTGACGCTTTGGATTTTTGGATTAATCAAGATGCGAAACGTCTGCATTTTGTAGATTTAGATGGAGCTTGGGGTTCAAATAAAAATAAAAAAATCCTAAAAGAAATGATCAAAAAGGCATCAAATAGATTAAAGGTTCAAATTGGAGGAGGTATTAGGAGTTTTGAATCAGCAAAGGAGCTCATTGATATTGGCGCTGATCGAGTGATAATTGGAACATTGGCAATAAAACATCCCGATATTATTCAAAAGCTAGCAAATGAGTTTGGTTCTGAACATATTATCGTTGCCTTAGATTATAAAAGCGGTAGAATCGCAATTCATGGATGGACAGAGCAAACAGATAAAGATCCATTTACATTTGGAAAAAGGATTGCAAAATTCGGCGCGGGATATATTCTCTTCTCGTCAGTTGAAGCAGATGGTGCATTCACAGGTCCAGACATCGAAAATATTAAAAAAATGGTAAATTCTGTAAACATTCCTATTTATGCTGCGGGTGGAATTCGAAACGAGAGGGATCTTATAAAATTAAAGCATTTGGGTGTTTGGGGCGTTATTATAGGAAAAGCATTTTATGAACAAAAAATACCATATTCAATATTAAAAAATTCTAAATATGATTGATAAAATATATTTAAAATGGAGTAAATACTAGATATCATTAAAGTATTAAAATCCAAATTTGCTATAAAGAAGTTTATTTAAACAAAATAGAAATGATTCTAGATTTATATCTTCCACCACTATTAGTTGTTTTTGTTCCAGCATTTACTTTAGGCTTTCTTCATACCATAATTCCTTGTGAAGATAAAGCAATTTTCATTTTTTGGTCGTTAGGAATCTCTAAAACACCTCAAAAGAGTGTACTGATTTTAATTCTTTATGGATTAGGATTAATGTCTGCAAATTTAATAATAGCATGTGGAACCGTTCTAATTAGTTTTATCCCTCAAATTTTTCTTCCACAGATTATTCCCGACGATCCTTATGCAATCAATTTCTTTGGAGCGGTTTCTTCAATGTTTGCTGGAGTAATTTTATTATTTTTTATAATGAGGAGAGGGTATATACCCCATTCAAAACAGAAAGAAGAATTATCTCAATTGAATTGGGAAAAAAAAAAAACGCCTTATCTATTTGGCATTTTAGCTGGGTTTCCGCCTTGTATTTTTGAATTACTAATTTATTCTTGGTGTTTACAATGGTCATTACAAGGTGGTCTTGGTTTTATAGATGGAATTTTTACAGTGTTTTATTTTTCACTGGGAACTTTTGTAGGACTTTTTCCTCTTGCTATAGCGAAACAAAGTACTTCTCAATTTATGAAAACCAGTAATAATAAAAAAAAACACCTAGTTTTAATTATTATGATATTTATAGTCATTATATTCAATTTGATAGTCATGATATTAAGCTTTTTAAGCATCCGTGTCTTTCCAAAAGTTCCGTCTTAAGTATCTCCATACATAAATTTATAGATCAAATAAAAAAATTAAATACTTCTTGTTTATTCTCATTGATTGGAATGACCAAAAAAATTGGTCTATTAAAATTATTTAAGTTTTAATTTTTTTATAATAATATAGATTTCTAAAAATGCAAAAGGAATTAAAATAATGAAATGTTTATTCTGTGAAAGTCAAAATATCGATTTTACTTGTGAGAGATGTAAATCTAATTTTTGTATTAATCATATAGCCACAACAGAAATACATGAATGCAAAAAGCATAATATAATTTATTCAAAAGCAAAAGCACTAGAACGAAATTATAAATGTACTGTGGTTGAGAATAGTGAATGTCCTGAATGTAAGTCTCTTCTAAGGTTAGAAAGATTATCTTCAGGTCAATATTATTTAGAATGTACTAACCTGCAATGCCCTGAATCATGGAACTCTTATTTAAAAACTCCTGGCTTATTTTTTCCTTCAAAAGAAAAACTTGCAAGAGAAGCGATAAGATATAATCTTATTAAAGGAAATAAATTAACATTATGTAGTAAGAAATTAAAACATATAATAGGAAAGGAAATCTGTCCTAAATGCTTCTTAGATTTATTAAAGAGAGCTTCAATTACGAATTTCCAAACAATAATGAATTCCTTTAACTTGTCTGCTCCACATATGATCAAATTCATTAATAAATATATGGAAGAAGAACGCATCTATGGTATAATTGACCAAAAAAACCAGATGTTTTATTATATTTCTCCAGAAATGCGTGAAAAATTACTTTCAAAATTCCATGATGAAGGAATTATAAAAGTAGAGGATTTAGGAGTAATGCTTGATATGAGTTCTGAGATCGCACTTAAGATAATCTATAAATTAATTAACCAATTCCAAATAAAAGGATCTTTTTCTCAAGATAAAAAAATATATTATACTCAAAAGTATATAATGGATACCTTAATCAAGGATATTAAGAAAAAAGGAAGAGTTACGCTAAAGCAACTTGCTGATAATTTTAATATCCCCAAAGAACTTATAAAATCATTTGGCGTCAATTTAATGAGAGCAAAAGCAGTTAATGGATTTTTTGCAGATCGGGGTCATGAGATAATTACTGCTGACCAAATTTTTAAAGAAATTAAAGCTTATTCAAAAGAAATGGGGTTATTTGAACTTTCTAATCTTGCTAATAAATTGAAGATTGCAGTAGAATTGGCAAGAAAAAGTCTTCATGAACTTATAAAAACTGGTTCAATTAAAGGACTTTTCACTCAACGAAGAGAATTCATGACCTATAAATATATGGAAAAGAAAATAAAAGAAATCGCTAGAGTTTATAGAACTATGCCTTTAAGAGAACTTTCTAATAGGTTAGGAGTCACCGAATCAAGTATAGAAGAAAATTTAGCGCAAATTATTGCACGTGGTGATATTGATGGGTATATTGACATGTCAAAAAGACCTCCAACGTTTGTTGCGTATAGTGTACCAATGGAAGCTAAATCTAAAGTAAAACCAAAAGCTGCTGAACCCATAGATGAGGGAAAGATTGAAGTTGTTCGTGATTATGATTTTATCGGCGGACAGTTACACTTTAAGACTGCCATCAGAAACAATAGTTCCATGGCAATTAACTCAGTTAAAGTTATTTTAGATGCTCCTTCCAGTTATAATGTAAAAAATCCATTGATAAATATACCTGTTATTGAAGCTAAAAATTCTAGAGGAGTTGATTTCTATTTAGAGCCAAAAGAATGCGGTATATCTTCTATTGGTGGAACAGTTATTTATAAAGATGCTACAGGAGAAAAACACTCACTTCATATCAGGAAGAAAGAAGTTCAAATTAAATGTCCACTTGTTATTTCATGTTTGGCTACTATTGAAGATATCCAGATTACGATTCAAGATTTACCGAATGATGCTCGAGCCTTTTTAATAGCAGATATAGACCCAAGACTTTCTTTTCGGGCAGCTGTTAGAACAATAAAACGTTTTGAAGTAAGCACAGTAACTTCTCATGAAGGAAATGATCCTAAAGGAAAATATGAAGCGGAAAGTTGGCATTGTTCAGAAGCAAAAGTTGGTGGAGGAAGGATCGTTACAAGAATTTACGTTTCTGAGACAAACCAATCATTGGAGGTTAGAGTTTGGTGTAATCATGCTGGAATGCTGACTGGTTTCTTGGCAAAAATCATTGAATTATTGTTTGAAGAGATTAATCTAATCAGGAAAATTAAAAGTGAAGAACGTGAAAAAACAATTGACGTAATGGCAATTACTCAAAATTTAGCAGAAATTTCCGATTATTGTATGTTGAGATGGAAAGCCCAAAACATTAGAACCAAATTACACGATACCTTCGTCCGTGTGAGGAAGATCATTGGTGATAAGGAAGCTGTTCTCGGGAGAATGGAGTATTGGCTCACAGAATTAAACAAATATGGTAAAGATGAGAACATTAACGAGGAGTTGGCAGATAAACTAGTATTAGACGTTGAGAACTTTAGGACTGTAATCGCGAGATCTATTAAATTATAAGATTAAACTTAATTGAAAAAGATTTTCTATTTTTATAAATCACCTGTATTACGCTTAAAAGCTAACTTATACTCATAAAGATCCGAACTTTATTTTTTAGTGTAGTTCTTACAGAGAAATTTCTAATTTGTTGAAAAAGAGGATTTTATTTATATTTTTATCACCGTGATTGGCTAAAAGAGTTCTATTATCAAAGAAAGAAGATAGAATTATTATAATTAAGCAAATTTCGCTAATTAAACCAAGAAATTTAGCCATTTTATAATTGAAAAAAATGTCTATTTGTTTTATAAAAAACGTGGCTAAAAACAAAATAAAGATTTTATTAATAGTAATTAGAACTTTCTTGTTAAAAATAGAGATTTTAAGGATTAATTTATCTTTATTTTTATCCCAAATTTCGACTATAATAATAAAGCTTAAGTAAAGTATAATAGGAAAAAAATAAAGTAATAATCTAATGTTAGGAGCGAAATAGATAAAGATACAAAGATATAAGAAATTTATTATCATCAATATTAGAAAGAACAAAAATTGTCTTTCATTATAATAATAAATCAATGTAAATAGAGCTAAAAGAATGAAAATCGTTCCAATTGAATTGAATAGTAAAGAAAATTCTTTTGGAATTCCATAAAAGAAACCTGAGAAAAGAGCATCAAATATACCTTTAAAAGAAGTCAGATCAAGTTCTGAATTTCTACTATACCATTCAATTTTTAGAGTCATAGTATAAAAGGGATCTCCAAATTTGTATAAGCAAAAAATTAACCAAAAGGAGTAAGAACAGATAAATGATACTGTTATTAGAAAAATTTTCAATTTTGAGATTTTGCTTTTAACTTTTAAAGATTTTGAAATTATCAAAAATAATATTACAGCTAAATAAGTAGAGATACCAGTAGACACATGACTTAATGTTAATATTATAATTAGGAAAGTTATAATCAAATTATTCTTCCAATTCTCTTCTTTCTTTTCTAACAAAACGTAATAAAACAATAATATATATAACAAGGCTATAAAATCTTCTCTAAGAGCTCGTCCATTATTATATATAAGATAATTATGAATAGAATAGTACAAACTAATTAATAATCCGACTAAATTTGATTTTTTTTTTCCTCTTTCATTATCTCCAAAAAATTTTAATGCTAATTTTGAGAATACAAAATAAGATGCAACTATAACTAAAATAGCAGAAATAAAAGAAGCTAATTTAATAGCTAAGATAGAATCCCTTACAATTATTATAAAAAAAGATACATATAAAGGAAAAGAGGGAGGCCTAGGGGAATTATAGTCTCCATTTAATATCCCTTCTGCTGCCTCTAAATATGAATAAGAATCTGGAGCAAGTTCAACAAATATAAATGAATGAATTCTCAGGATTATTCCAATAGTTAATATTATGTAAAATCTCTTATCAATATTTTTTATGAATCTGGGTAACAAATTTCGCGACCTCTATTGAACTTCCTCCTTAATTTTGCTTAAATTCAAAAATAATAAGATTATTATCTTTTATTTACTCTTAAAACTTTATAAATGTAGTTTTTAATCTAGTTAATCAAATGATTTTTCTCTCAGAAGTATTTTTTATTAAGAAATTTTAATAAAACTGGAGGATAGAGAGAAGTTAAGAAATTTAAACGCAAAATCTATTAAACTATAAGCTTTTATTACCCTAAAAAAAGATTTATAAGTTTTTAAATCTATTATTAATAGTAATAAGGAAATTATGGAAATGGTTTTATATGCCTATAATATCTGTATCTTTGAGTGAGAGCCTAAAAAAGTTCATAAATAAATTGGTATCTAAAAATCATTATGAAAACAGGTCCAAATTAATTAGAGACGCACTTCTACGACTCATGTCAACTATAGATGTCTCTAGTCTTGAGACCTCCAGTGAACTTGCACCTATAACGAAAAATATTGTTGGAAATATGATTATTGTAGCACCTAATAACTCTACGATCCAAAAGAAATTGAATAGAATCGAGAATGCATATAAGGATCAAATTGTAAGTAAGAATCAACACTTCTTGAATCATAATTTAACAATATTTATGGTTTTCGATGGAAAACTTCAAGATTTTCAAAAATTAGTTGTTGAAATAAACAGTATTGATGACATTAAAAATTTCAGGTATCTAATTATAAAATAAATAACATTTTTCTTATTTATTGTACACCTGAAGAATTTCAGATTATGTTTTGAGTTATTTTTAGAATTTAGAGTGATTAAATTATGGGAAAAAATAAATATGGAAAGGGTTTCCAAAAGAGAGGAAAATCACCAGGAAGTAAGAGTTCTGGAAAAGCAGTAGCTCCAATTCGTGCTGGAAAAATAAAAGCAAGTCATATTTTAGTAGAGAAGTTTAGTAGAGCTCAAGAAATTTATGAAAATTTGAAGGCAGGTGAAGTATTTTCTAAACTAGCCCAACAATATTCTAACTGTTCCAGTAAAAAAAGAGGTGGAAATCTTGGAGAATTCTCTAAAGGTGATATGGTGTCTGAATTTTGGAATGTATGTACTAAATTAAAAATTGGCGAAATTTCTCAACCAGTTAAAACTCAATTTGGCTATCATATTATTAAACGTACGGGATAGGGTAAGAATAGCCCAGCACGGATTTTCGGTAAACGAGATATTCGTTAGTTTTTCGAACCGTGGTCCAGGGGTATCTCCAAGATCTTAGATATTCAGGCTTATCAGGGCCCCCGATGCTTGACCTCTACACCACTGGGCTGTATTAGAGTTTTTTCTAATCTTAATAATTTTATTTTTCTAAAAAATATTTGCTATTTACCTAAATTTTGATGCTTATAACTAAAGAACCAGTCAAATATCAGCAATTTTCATTACTTATAATCATTTCTTTCTACTTGGTGTTCTATCCATTGTATCAATCCTTATAAGCAAAAAAATACAGAAATCTTGAAAATTAAATTCCATTTTTTCTTTTTTTTTATCTGAATTAAGCTACGTTATTATTTTAGCCTGTGAAGGTTATATAACTATATTCAAGGATACGGGATAACAATGCCTTAATACAATTATTTCACCACTGGGCTTAATATGATTTATTTTTCTAAAAAAATTTGCTTAATATACTTGATGCAGATAATTTTCTCATTTTTATGCTTCAAAACCTCAAAAAAATAAGATCTTTTAGGATTCTATTTTTTTGTCAAATAAGATAAATATTTATAAAGTAAAAACTATATATCTTCTTGGATTACACACACATCTATATGGAGGATATAAAAAGAATATATCAGTTTAAAAAACTATTTTTTTAAACCCCGTGAATTTTGCGGCCTCACGTCGTATTTCGGGAAACTGGAAAAAAAAAACCCCGTAAAACTGAAAAACTTTTACAATTAATCCTCCTAGTGTAATCCAACCTTTTTTCAATTAAAATTTCGTGTGATATAAGTGTAATATATTTAATTTAGGGGTGAAAATAAGGTACAATCGACAAAATAAAATTAGATAGACCTGCTAAATTTATCATAAATTTCGGAGAAATACTTATCAGACATCCCTGCAATATAATCTCGGGTGATTATAGATAAATTATTCGTTTTTCTTAATGGCAAATAATATGTGGAATAATTTACATCATCAATATATTCAATATGGTCTTTAAAAATAGGAGCATCATAATTATTTTCTTCTAAATCAATCAAACTTTTTTCAAAGATTAGCTCAAATTTTTCTTTTAATTTGTCTACAAATGTTCGATCAGATGAATTTTTTTTATACAAATTTCTTCTAGTATAAATATTCTCATAATTAAATGCTTTCAATTCTTTTAAAGCTTGGAAAATCTCATCATTATATCCAATCATATCATTATTTAAACTGAAATTTAATAGATCTGTAATTAAAGAATTTATTATTTTAGGATTTGTATCTCCAAGTATTTTTTTGCATATTTCAGGGATATCATTTCTACTGATAAACTTTAATAATATGGCATCTTCAATATCTCTTCCGATATAGGCAATAGTATCTGAAAGCCTTACTACAATTCCTTCATAAGACATCGGAATTCTCTTTATTTTGTTTTCTTTTAAGCTATCTTCATATTCTTTAAAATAGTCTTTCCAAGTTTTTCCATTTCTTTTAATTGGCTTCAACTTTTGTTCATTGACTTCTCCATCATGACAAAGAATCCCATCTAAAACTTGTAAGGTTAAATTAAGCCCTTTAGCAGGTTTTTTTGGAAGTTTTTTTTCAAGATACGAAAGCCATCGTATAGCTTGACCATTATGAGAAAAAGTTCCCATATTATATTTCTTACTTAAATCAATAAGTATTTCTTCACCTAAATGCCCGAAGCATGAGTGCCCTAGGTCATGTCCGAGGGCAATCGCTTCTATTAAATCAGTATTTAATCTTAAAACATGCCCTATCTGTCTGCTAATTCTTGATACTAAAATTACATGTAAGGATCTATGAGTTATATTAGCGTTATTTATTTCAAAGAATACTTGCGTTTTGTCTATATAACGGGAGTAGGCTTTTGAATGAACAATCCGATCAACATCTCTAAAGAACGGAGGCCTAATATCTTCACTATCTTCATTATCTTCTAAGTTATATCTGATAGCTTCTGAGTCTAATATTCCAAGTGGGCCAATATTATCATCCCACCTCATTCGTGCTCGCAGTAAATCAATTGTTTTTTTATCCATTGTTTATTCCATATAAATTCAATTAGACTCTAGTTTAAAAAAATCAAATGTTTACTATAAATTTTTGTCACTTTTAAAAAATTTTACCCAAACTTAATGTTAATTGCTTTATAAGGGCACGATTCTTTACACTTAAGGCAAATATTACACTCTCCTTTTCCAGTGAAAAACTCAAATGGTTCATCTAAGATTCTTATTTGTTTTGGACATACTCTTTCACATATACCACATTCAGTTCTACCCACACATCTTACTGGACTACGTGATAGTTTTAAAAATGAATAATCACTAACCGTAGATGCAAGTGCTCCAAACGGGCAAATATATCTACAATATGCCCGAGGATACCATATTGATAGAATTATTATAATTAGATAAAAAAAGAAAATAAAAAATACAAGAAAATTAGAAAATAACGGTCCGATACTCCCTGTTTTAATCATTTCTTTAATCATGTTTGGGATAAATACAAAAATATATTCAGATAAAGAAAAATATCCCATAGGTTTCTCTCCCAAATCTCCTAAATTATTTCTATAGTCAAAATAAAAATTGAAATTAGTTGTTTTTGTAATTCCTAGAGGAATCACAATAATTATAAGAATAATTACTATAACATACTTAATTTTCAATAAAGAAGTATGAGTTTTAGTTTTGATCGTTTTCTTTTTAGTTGGTATCGCAGTACATACATCTTGAATCGTTCCTATTGGACATACCCATCCACAAAAAAACCTGTTCGAAAATAATATTATCGATATTAGAACTCCTATAAGAAAGAATGGTATTATTCCTTCTGTTATAAAGAAGAAGATATATTCCAATATTCCTGCTCCAGTCGATAGAGGATTTCTTGGCGAATTTAAAATAGGGAGTATTTTAACAATTCCCTCGAAACTTAATAAATTAATAGTAAAAATTAATTCTAAAAAAACATAGTTAATCAAGAAAAACGCAATAATTTGAACAACACGCCTTGATATTGTCGTTGATCGATTTTTAATCTTTTCACTTAAACCTTTAATATTCAAAAACTACCACAAAATACTATTTTAAAAAGATTAATTAATACTGTTTAAAAAAATTAATTTTTGTCTTAAAAGAGAGAGAAAAATTCCTTATTTTGAAAAGAATTAGTTTATCCGCTTTTATTTTTCTAGCAATATTCAGTATTTTTCTTCAATAAATTCTTCCAATTTAAGCAATCCTTGCCTCATATTTTTTCTACCAAACCCTATTCTAAAGTGTTTATCCCCGTAATCATAATTAGAACTAGGCATTAACAGTACGCTTTTATTTTGCAAGAGATCTAAACAAAAATCATCAATGCTTTCATTTATCAAAATCCTCGGGAATGCTATTGATCCTGCTTTTGGTTTAATCCATTTGAATATGAATTTATATTTCTTAAAAAAAGGCTCTAAAATTTTTAGATTATCCTCAATAATATTTAAGTTTCTCTGCAATATGAGGTTTTTATTCCTTAATGCTAAGATTGCAAAAAATTCACTAAGAGCGCTATTACAAATTGTTGTATAATTTTTGAAAGACGCTATCTTTTTATATAATGCTCTATCTTTAGTAGCAATCCACCCAATTCTTAATCCTGCAAGTCCAAATGCTTTTGACATTACTCCCAAAGATATGCCTTTAGTATAACAATCAGAAGCGTTAGGAAGTCTGGTATTATTATCATATTCCAATAACCTATATACTTCATCTGAGAAAACATATATATCATTTTTTTTTGCTATATCTATTATGGTTTCGAATTTTTTTTGTAACATTAAATAGCCAGTTGGATTATGAGGGCAATTTATTATTATTGCTTTAGTATTTTTTTTAATATTCTCTTCTAAGAACCCAATATCAAGTTCCCAATCATTCTCATCGGTCATCATCCATTTCGTAACTTCACAGCCAATAGCAGTTGCTACTTCAAAAAGGGATTGATAAGCAGGAAATTGTACGATTATATGATCTCCCTTATTTAATAGAACGTTCATAAAAATGAAAATACCTTCTTCTGCTCCAGAAAATACAATGATATCTTCAGAGTCAATATTAGTATATAGTCTTGAAATTTCATCCCTTAACACAGGGTCACCAAGAGATTCAGTATATCCTAATCTTTTTTTTTTTAATTGTTCTAATGAATTTTCTTCTAAGGATAATAATTCATTTACACTAAAAGACTCACAATCAGAAGAACAGAGTAAATATTTTACTGAAAATTCATACTCAGCAAAATATTCTTCTAATTTAAATTCTTTTATCTTCATTTAATAGAAGAAATAAGATTCATAGGATTTAAAGCTAGGCAATACTAATTTTTCAATTGAATTTTGGTATTTGCACAAAGATTTTATGTTCAATTTAAGAAAAAAATTAAGGAGATAATATTATTTAAGCAAAACTGTTTCCAGATTCTTAGGAGCTGATGTGGACTTTCGCAATTTTTTATGGATCATCGTCGATAGACTTATTGCCTTGCTCTCCTCTCCATGGCAAACAAGAACTTTTTTCGGTCTGGGCTGAATTCTTCTTAAGAATTGAGAGATTTGACTGCGGGACGAATGTCCTGAAAAACCTTCAAGTGTAAAAATTTTCAAATTAATCTTTACGAGCTGTGTGCGACCCTTGGCATTTACATACGTAAACTCACGGAATCCCCTTTGTACCCTTGAACCAAGCGTACCTACGCATTGATATGAGACAAATATTAATGAGTTTTTAGAGTCATTTGCTAATTCTTTCAGATATAGAACTGATGGCCCACCAATAAGCATACCACTTGTAGCTAAAATTATACATGGACCTCCTTTAACAATATCTAATCGCTCTTCTTGGGCTGATACAGTTTCAAAATAATCACTTAAAAAGGGATTATTTCCTTGATGTAAGATTTTTTCTCTTAAATCACTACTAAGAAAATCTGGGTTTGCCGTATGGATAGCAGTTGCTTCACTAATTAATCCATCAATAAAAATTGGGACTTTATCAATAAATCCTTTTGATATATATTCTTCTAATACAATAAGCAATTCTTGAGCACGCCCCACAGCAAGAACTGGAACCAGAACCTTTCCACCTCTTTTTAAGGTTGAATTTAAAATTTGTTTGAGTTCTCTTTCAGATTCTTGTCTACTAGGTATACGATCTTGTGGTCCACCATAGGTAGATTCAATTAATAGACTCTCTACTCTGGGGAACTTGACTGCTGCTTTTTCTAATAATCTTGTTTTCTGGAATTTGAAGTCTCCTGTATAAACGAAATTGTAATCTCCTTTCCCAAAATGCAAGTGAATTATTGAAGAACCTAAAATGTGTCCTGAATTGTGGAGAGTTAATTTAATATCGGGAGCAATATCAGTAACCTTACCCCATGAGAGAGGAATTGTGTGAAGAACAGTTTGTTTAACATCTCTTTTGGAATAAGGAGAGGGATTTCCTTCTTTTTCACATATTTGAATAAAATCCAATTGTAGCATAGTTGATAGATTTCGTGTAGGTAATGTACTATAGACTGGACCACGATATCCATATTTATAGAGAAATGGTACAAGCCCACAATGATCTAAATGTGCGTGTGAAATAATTACAGCGTCAAGATCCCGTATTGAAAATTCAGGAATATCAAAAAATGGGAATTTCTCATTTGGATTTCCAACATTTAATCCTACATCTAATAAAACATTACTATCTCTAGTTTGGATTAATATACAGGATCTTCCTACTTCACGAAAACCTCCCATAGCAGTTAGTCTTATATTCAGATCTTTAAAGAGTGCTGGGCGGTGTATTCTCTTACCTATATCTAATAAGATATCTTTTTGAGTTTGTCGTTCCTTTTTCAACATTCCTCTAATTAATTGAATTGTTCGTGATGGTAATGGAGGAGTTCTAATTGTTTTGGGCTGCCAAAAGGTGTTAGTTCTAATTTCCTTTAAATTGACACCCTTTTTACCAATAACTAATCCAGGTTTTCCGGATTCAATTATAACTTCCCCTCTGGTATGATCAAACTCAATAGCAGTTATTTCTGCATCTTCATTAACTAAATTCCTTATATATTCTTCTGTTTCTGCTGGATCCTTCCTTTGATCTACATTCCAGCGAAAAACAACACGTTTTCGCATGGTTTTAGCCAAATCTTTAAGGACTGTTGAGCTCTCAATTGCTTCAACATCAGAGTTCTCAGAATATACAGCAATTTCAGGACCCTCAAATTCAATTTTTTTTACAGTTATTTCTGGTGGAAGATTTTCTTCAATCTCGCTTTTTATTCTTTGTAATTCTCCTTCAAAACTCATAAGTCTTCATTAAACAAGTTAATTACTATTTTAATCCAAGTTATATTTATTTTTATTAAATTGTAAAATTTAGAGAACTATATTTTAAATTTCTAAATTATCAAACTGATTTGTTGAACTACTTATTAATACTACGTAAAAATTCATATATGTATCGTATAGTTTTAATTACTTGTAAATGCTGTTTTGGAATAAATAGAATAACATTCTCTTATAATATGATTTACTTAGAGAAGATAATAGTTTTTAGAATAAATCTTTCTAAATTTCTAAGATAAATATATATTAATCAAATAAAAAGTTAACGATTTGATTGTATAAACGGTTTACTTCTACTTTAATCATACTTCCTACCTCGTCAATAGAATATTAACGATTATGAACTACTATTTCAATTCTTTCTTTCTAAAGAGGATACTCGATTATCTCATAGATACTTTTTAATTTTACAAAAATATACCATAGGAGATTTTTTGTTTAAACTCTTTCTTTTTTGATAATTCTTCATTAATAAGATATATTTTTTTGAAAACAAAACCTAAAATGAATTATGGGAAAATTAAAGATAGGTGCTGTTGCATCGGGATCAGGTTCAAACTTTGAAGCTATTGTCCAATCATGCGAATCTGGAATTTTAAAAGAGAAGGCTACAGTAGAAGTTTTAATTTATAATAAAGCTGGCGCTTTCTGTATGGAACGAGCTAAAAATCATAACATTCCATTTGTATTAATCGAATCTGATATATATAAAGGGACAAGAGAGGAATTTGATCAGAAAATGATAGATGTATTAAGGAAATATGAATGTGAACTTATAGTATTAGTTGGATATATGAGGTTTGTAAGTCAATATTTCATAGATGCTTTCAATGGAAATGTGATGAATATCCATCCTGCGCTTTTACCGAGTTTTAAGGGGATGCACGCGCATGAGGATGCTTTAGCGTATGGTGTCAAAGTGTCTGGAGTCACTGTTCATTTTGTAGATGTAAATGAAGATCACGGTCCTATTATAATTCAAAAATGCGTACCTGTTTATGATACAGATACAAAAGAAACTTTGGGACCTCGAATTTTAAAATGGGAACATAAAGCTTTCCCAAAAGCTATAGAACTTTTCTGTGATGGAAGATTGCATGTTGATGGAAGAATTGTTAGAATTGATGGAGAAGTTAAATTATAATTTTTACTTTATTATCTTAGGGAAATGAATTTTTCTTTGACCTATCTGACCCAACTGAGATTGATTTGAAAATATCAATTAAATGAAGAAGATCTTGAGTAGCGAGAGAATTCATTTCCCACTCATTTTCTCCTATTTTAAATGCTAAAATTTTAATCAGAGTATTTATAATCCTAAATAAGGTATTGCAAAACAATTACAATCGATCATGCCCCACCGTAAGGAGATTTCTGAAATCTTAAACTTAATGAACAAGACCGAGAATATCAGGAACGTAAGTTTAGCGGGGCATATCGACCACGGTAAGACCACCCTTTCTGATTCTCTACTAAGTGAAGCAGGATTTTTATCACCGGATTTAGCAGGTGAAGCACGTGCTTTAGACTTCCTTGAAGAAGAGCAAAGACGGGGCATAACCATGAAATCAGCAAACATATCTTTATATTATGAAAAATCTCTTGAGGGTCATGAACCTTTTCTTATAAATTTAGTTGATACACCAGGTCATTTGGATTTTAGTGGAAAAGTTACTCGTGCATTAAGGTTAGTTGATGGTGTTGTAGTAGTAGTGGATGCTGTTGAGGAAGTAATCACACAATCTGAAACTGTGATCAAGCAAGCCTTACAAGAGGGTGTTAAACCTGTCCTTTTTATTAATAAAATCGATCGTTTAATAAGAGAACTAAAGCTCTCTGATGAGGAGATAAGAAAAAAATATGTTAGAATAATTAATTCGTTCAACACTTTAATAGAAAGATATGCTGATCATCCTTTCAATAAAAGAT
Source organism: uncultured archaeon (assembly GCA_964435435.1). Lineage (GTDB taxonomy): Archaea > Asgardarchaeota > Lokiarchaeia > Sigyniarchaeales > SOKP01 > Loki-b32. The sequence goes on along the minus strand of CAYSZJ010000056.1, from coordinate 7,070 downwards.
GGAAAGTTTCACCACTAGCTGGAACTGTTGCGTTTGGCTCAGCTCTTCATAAGTGGGGTTTTACATTAAATTTATTAGAAAAAAGTAAAATAAAATTTAAAGATATTAGAGAAAGATATAATAAGGATACTTATACTAAAGAAAGTTATATTGATTTAGCTGTATATTTTCCAATTCATAAAGCAATTTTGGAAATGGTTGTTGATCATTTACCAAATCCAATAGAAGCGCAGAAATATAGAATTAATAAAATTTGGGGCGGGGATATTAATTCTGATTTAGGAAAAACTATGTTTAATTGTAACCCGAATGGTCCCTTAATAGTGTGTTTAAGTAAAGTGCAAGTTGATAAACATGGATTAGTCTCAACAGGGAGAATCTTTTCTGGTATTTGTGAGATAAAAAATGAAATCTTTCTGCTAAATGAAAATAATTATGATAGAATTCAACGAATTGCTATTTTCATGGGACAAAGAAGGGAACAAGTGGAAAGGATACCTGTTGGGAACATAGTAGCTATAGAGGGGCTCAAAAAAATCAAAAGTGGGGAAACCATTATAGATAGTCACAGTATTGACGATATGGTACCATTTGAAAGTGTAAAATATATTACTACTCCAGTTGTTACAGTTTCAATTGAACCAGAATATCTAAGAGATCTTGATAAAATGAAAACATTAATTGAAAATTTGCTAATTGAAGATCCAAATTTAAAATTTGAAATTAATGAAGAAAATGGTGAGTTTCTTCTCTCAGGCATGGGTCCTCTCCATCTAGAGTGCTCTGCTAATGAGATTGGGAAAAGAGGGGTAAATATTTCTATCTCAGAACCCAGAGCGGTTTTTAAAGAGTCTTGTAGATATGGTTCTTCTATAATATCTGCAATATCCCCCAATAAACAATGTTCTTTAATGCTAAAATTAGAAAGACTTGATAATAAAACAATTAGATTTTTTCAAAATATAGATTATAACACAATTAAACCTTTTAGCACTTTAAAAGAAGTTTTAAAGGAAAAAACTAATTTAATTGATGATGAAATTGAGAATTTCTGGTTGTGTGATGAAGATCAAAATATTCTTATTTATCAAGGAGATTTAAGACTAGATGAGTTTTATAAGAATATTATTTTGGAGATCATTGAAAAAATTCATTTAAGTGGTCCTTTGTGTGGAGAAAAACTAACAGAGATCAAATTTATCATTTCTGAGCTAAAAATTGAAAATATTGATGAAGAAAATGCGTTCTCGGAATTATCAGCAATGTTCTATGATGCTATTAAAAAAGGATTAAATGAAGCGGAATTAATCCTTTTAGAACCTATATATCATACAATTTTGCAGCTCCCGCCACTCTACATCAAGAACACCATTTCTCTTCTTTCAAAATATTCTGCTAAAATTAAGAGTGTGGATCAAGACAAAGAATACCAAGCTATAGTTGAAATATTTTTACCTGTCAGAAATTCGTTAAAATTTACTGAAGATATAAGAAGTGCTACATCTGGTAAAGCTTTTTGGCAAAATGAATTTTACGCTTTCATGGAAGTCCCAAAACATGAATCTCAAAGGATTATTAAAGATATACGATTCTTTAAAGGTTTATCTTGGTAAAAACAATTGATTATTATTAGTTTCTGTTTCTAGCAAAATTAATAACTTCTCTATTAGGTTTTAGTTTGAAATATATATCAATTCTTCTATTCCAGAAATTTCTTTCTAATACGGCTTTAAGAATAATGCGTTTGTTATAATAACAAACTTAATCAAAAATGAATTGCTTAATTTTCTAATACAAAATGTTCAATGGGATTCATCTCTAGCTTCAATTTTTTGTATATGGTGGGCAAAATTTTTTTAAATGTAAAAAGATAAATAAAACTATGGAAAATTTCAAAATTAATTTTGGAAACTTAAAAGTTGACCAATTAGGCTTTGTTTTTAAAGAGATAGAAAAACAAGCAGATTTAATGCAGAATATTTTAGGTCTTTCTAAATTTATATTTACTCCCCCAACAACTCATCCCATTCAATTTCGAGGAAAAGAATCGCAGGTCACCATTCAAATCGCTATCAGTCGTTTAGGTAACACTCAAATCGAATTAATTAAGTGGATTGATGGTGAATGTTCATATAAAGAATTTTTGGATCAAGGAAAGGAAGGACTTCACCATATTGCAGTATATGTTGATGATACTGATCCATATATAGAAGAATTTAAAAAAAATGGAATTGGAATTTTGCAATCGGGTCATGTCTTAAATGTTAGATTTACTTATTTGGATACTGAAGAAAAAATTGGTTGTATTGTAGAATTATTAGAGCAAATTAGTCGTAGAAAAAGAAAAAGATAAATTGCTTAATAGTTTTATGTATAACGGATTCTGACTTTTTTCCTGCATTATGAAAAGAGACTATCATATTTTTTTATAATAATTTATAAATTGTCTATTATTGTCCATTGATAAGTCTTAGAAACCCGTTTAAGTAGAGAAGACCGGAAACAAAAAATGTAGGGTCTCGAATTGCTTTGGTTAATTCCATAAATTCATGTATTTTTTGCTCAAAATTAGATTTTCTCTACCATTATGACAAAAATTATCTATATCATGTGAAAAATCAATATTTTAAACTTTTAAAAAGAACTCTCAAAATGATAAAAATTTTCTTATTTTTGCCACAAAAATGCTTTCAAAAAATTTCTTAGAATATATTTGTATATAAATTTAGCATTACAAGAATAAAAACGAAAGCACTAAATAAATAAAAAATAAATATTATTCAACCATATTCATTTACATCATATAGAAAGAAAGGAAAAATGTCAACAATAGATATTAAAATAAATAAAAAAATTCACTTGGTCAAATATATATTAAAAGATGTATATGAAATTTTGAAATTACTTCAACCCTTATTTGACCGAATGCTTAAAATGGAAGAAAGTAAGCAGTATATAAAAAATGGTGTTTTTAATAAAGCAGCATCTTTATTTGGTGAAATATCACTATTATGTAAAGAAATAGAAGATGATTCATTACCTCTAAGTGTGTTTCCAGAAGATCTCTCTTTTCAATGATTTTTCCATGATATTATTAATCATGACTTATTTTGAAGAATCGGTATTTTATAATAATTTTCTAAAGTTTACTATTCAATCAATAATCAAGATCATTAAAGATGCGCCCGCCGGGAATTGAACCCGGGTCCTCGGAATGGGAATCCGAGATTCTACCACTATACTACGAGCGCCAATCAGATTGCAGTCCATGAATCTTATGATTTACAAGATCTACTAGATAATTACATATAAGTATAATTAGAATTATAACTTAAAATTTTTTGAATTATTTGCTATCATTTTTTCGTATCATTACATAGTACAATATGATATTTCATTAGAATTATAACTATAAAACCTATGTTCTTTATAACCACTGTGTTAGCAGAAGACTGATCCTGGAAATTACTAATACTTATTCTCTATTGAAATCATTAGATCTAATTGGCGAAATATTCAGAATTTAAAAATGTAATTAGGATTTTATAAAAAGTGTTGAGGAATTTAATGTGACCGATAAACCTAAAAGAAATGAGAAAAAATTGAAGGAATCAGAAGAAAAATTTAAGCTAATCTTAGACAATGCTAACGATTTAATTACGATTATTAATGAAAACTTTGAACATGAATATATCAATGAAAAAGCTTATTTGGGTTTATTAGGTTATACAAAAGATGATATAATTGGACAAACTCCACTTACTCCGTTACATCCAGATGATTCAAAAATAGCAATTAAAACTTTAAGGGATGGATTTAAATACGGTGAAGGCAAGAATGAAATGAGAGTGAGGCATAAAGACGGTCATTACCTGTGGTTTGAACATAAAGGAAAAACTTTTGTGGATACAGATGGTAAAAAAAAAGCTATAATTATTTCAAGAGACATAACTGAGCGGAAAAAAGCTGAAAATTTTATACTTGAAGAAAATAAAAAATTGCTAGAATTAAGTAAGGTTAAAAGTGAGTTAATAATGAGAGTATCACATGAACTTAAAACACCTTTGAGTTCTATATACGCGGCATCTCAGATTCTTCTAAAGAATTTTAAAGATGAATTTGGAGAGAAAGCTTTAGAGTTCATAGAGATGATATATAGAGGAGGACAGAAATTAAAGCAATTAATAGAAAATTTACTAGATGTATCTAGAGTAGAATCCGGAAAGTTAGATCTAGATCTTCAAAATGAGAATCTAGTTGAGATAATAAATAGTAGTGTTAGTGATTTAGAATATTGGGCTGACAAGAAAAGTATCAACGTTATAGTTAAGCTCCCTGAAGAAATTGTTTTAGAAATTGACAGAATTAAAATCGAACAAGTCATTATTAATCTATTATCTAATGCCATCAAATTCACTCCTCCTAAGGGGAATATCTCTATTAGATCGAATGTTAGTGATCAATGGGTTGAAATATCTATAAAAGACACGGGTATCGGATTGACTAAGAAAGAAAAAGGGATTTTATTTCAAAAATTTGGGAAGATACAAAGAGAAAGTAATGAAATAGATGTTGAAATTGAAGGATCAGGATTAGGTCTATATATTTCCAAAGAAGTTGTGGAACTCCATAATGGCAAGATTTACGTAGAGTCGAAAGGAAGAAACAAAGGATCAACTTTTACAATAAAGTTACCAAAATAGAAATTTGAAAAATTCGTAAGTTTTTGCTACTATATGTATTTTTAAGCGTTATTTCTTTTCTTTACTATAACTGTGTTTCCAAATAAATCCATGAAATACTAATTAAAATCTTAAATCATTTTGAAAACGTTTTGAAATGGAAAAATTAAACAATATTAATGATAAACCAGCACAAAAAATTTCTTTTGGAGTATATGGAATACTTTCTATAATATTTGGTGGTTTAGGCGATTTAATAGCGTATTTAATGTATCCTGAATATAATTTCATGCGAAAGGCAGTAAGTTCATTATGTAATGGCCCTGGAGGTTTGTTTTTTCAAATAGGGACCGTGGTTTCCGGATTTTTTGCCCTTTTTTTTGTAATTTCTCTTGGAAAAAAATTTAAAGAAGAAAATATTAATGAAAACCTTATAAAAAGCATTGTTTTTACAGCAATAATTTCATGTATAAGCTTCATCATTTTGGGTGTTTTTTGTGGTTCAAATCCTGTAATCGCTCTCATACATGGAGTTAATGCTGTGATTAGTTGGATTACAGGTTTATTTTATATCACACTTTTTAATATTTTATTCTTGAAATCCTCTAAATATTCAAAATTCGTTGCATATTGCGGTTTTACTGTTACCTTAACTCTTACACTATTGATGGTCGCTTTTATTTTGCATCTTTTACCAGATCTTAGGTTTTTAATGATAATATTGCCTAGTTTGGAATGGTTAAATACAATAGCATTAATATTTTGGTATCTTGTAGTTTCAACTTATATCATACATCAAAGGATTTAGATTTATATTATGATTTTATTTTTCTTAATGTCCTATTTAGGTCATTACAAAAATTTTTATAAATTATCAAAAGTAGAAAACAAATTATGGATAAAATAAATGAATCCTTTGACAAACTATTTAATTTCTTGCCAGGTTATATTTTTGGATTTTTATATTTTAGTATAGGATTAATAGGGAATATTTTAGCGCTTTTATTGTCCGGCTTGGCTGGGGAATACGTGATGTGGGAGAAATCAATAAGTGTATTAGGACATAAAACTGGAGGAATATTTTTAAGAGGAGGTTTAATAATTTCCTCATTGTTTTCAATTCCTTTTATCGTTTATATTGGGAGAACCGTTAAACATGAAGATGTAAATGAAAATTTGAGAAAAATTGCTATAAGTGTTGCAATAGTTTCTTCTATAACTGCTATACTAACAGGAACTTTTTCAGGTGTCAATGAATTTATTAGTATGCTACACGGTTTATTTGCTCTCTTTAGCTGGATAGGCGGCGCAATTTTTTGTACACTTTTCAGTATTGTGATGTTGAAAAACCCAAATTTTTCAAAACGAGTAGCATGTATAGGATTTATCGTAGCAGGGATTTTTGGCACTTATTTAATACCCTTTTTTATTACAAATTTCTGTAATTTCTATACTAATATATGTTACTCTTTTGGGAGAAAAGTCTATGTAATAATGCCTATGTATGAGTGGATAGTGATTTTTTCCATTCTATTTTGGAATTTATATTATTCAAGTTATCTACTATATAAAAAAATTTAATTAGAACACGATGAATAAAATTCATCAAATTACTATGAGTTGTAAATTTCATGGGACGAATAAAGTTTGAAAAAAATGTTGAAATAAATGAAAATGATGCGTTAATAATTGTTGATATACAAAATGATTTCATACCTGGAGGTTCATTGCCAGTAGAAGAAGGAGATTTATTAATTGATGATATTAATGAAATTGCAAAAAAATTTAAAAAAAGTAATGCGAAAATTGTTCTTACGCAAGATTGGCATCCAAAAAATCATTTATCATTTGCAAGTAATCATACAGGGAAAAATCCTGGTGATGAATTTATATCTGAGGATGGATCAATTGGACCCGTTTTATGGCCAGATCATTGTGTCCAAGGTTCTCAAGGAGCGGAATTTCATAAAGATTTAAAAACCGATTTAGCAGATAAAATATTCCAAAAAGGTATGAACCCTAATGTTGATAGTTACTCGGGTTTCCAAGATAATGATAAAAAATCTGAAACTGGTCTAAGAGAATATTTAAATTCATCCGGAATAAAACGAGTTTTCGTATGTGGCTTAGCATTAGATTACTGTTGCTATTTTACAGCTATGGACGGAGTTGATTTTGGTTATGAAGTTTATTTTTTAGTTAATTTAACTCGTGGGGTTAACATACCAGAAGGAAATGTAGAGAATGCTTTGGAAACTATGAAACAAAAAGGTATAAAATTTGGACACTTTAAGAAGAGTTTTAAATAACAACTGTTTTTTTTTATCTTACTTTTATTTTAAACAATGGAAAAAAAATTTCCTTATAAATCAATCTTAGTTGTCTGTA
>CAYSZJ010000055.1:0-23903 GCA_964435435.1 uncultured archaeon | reverse complement strand
ATTTTGATAAATTTTCGCAACAACAACTACAACAGCTACAAATAAAGGATAGTTTTTGTGAATTATCTGGTTGTATTACTAAACCCTCTTCTTGATTTTTTCGTAAAATTTCATGGGCTTCTTCTTTAGTTATCGAACGACCCCATCCTTGATCAATACACAATTGAGCTAGAACTCCGAATCCCATACAAACTTCTCTTCTGTCAGTAACTTTGCATGGATCTCCTAAAATATCCTTTACTTGTTTACATACACAATTTAAGATTGCTATTGGTCCATCATAACTATCTAGACACTTTCCAACATCATCAAAAGGACTAACATTATGTTCGAATTCTATACTTTTTTCTACTGGAATTGTTCGCAACTGGGCTGATTTCACCCTAAAAGCTTCTTGAAACCAACCTTGTACACTATAGTCATGATAATCTTTAATGAATTCTTTTGTGAGTTTGTTTACTTGAAACTCAAACATACCGACCATAAGGAGCGCATTTCCATAATATTTTTTATCGCCTTCTCTTTTAAACATGATAGAACCTTTTGATACCATCCTATCTAAAACATTTTCTAACTTTTCGATTGATATTCCTGTTTCTTTCGCACGTTCATAGATAACTTCTAATGGTTCTAAATCTCTCACCCATCCGAATTTTAAAAACATTGCAATTTTAGCTTCTTCTGGTGTAAAAAGATGCTTCAATAAACGTATATCTGCGTCAGACTTCACTGAAGGGAATCCTACAGGCATTTTATCTAAATGTTCCTGCAATTTCCTATAAATATCATTATCTTCTATTAAACTTTCATTAGCCATACTTTATTCATCTTTAAATTATCTCATTTTCAGATAAATTATTATATTGTAATTTTCTTTTTATAAATTCTTTTTCAATATAGAAAAAAAGGGAAAAACTTCATTATTAATATTTTTTAAAAAATTTTAACTAAGAACCGATTAACAATCTTAAAACATGATGAATCAAATATCTAAAAAATAGATCTTTCTATTAAAATTTATGAGGTTAAATTAAAATTGAAAGTAGATATTTCTGATGGGATAGATAGTGGTAATTTAGTTATTAGAGTTTTAACAGCAAATACAGTTCTTTTATCTTTACTAACAGATGAAAAATTCAAAGGTAAAGTAATACATCCCCATGCCAATGCTAGTAAATTATATGCTGAACATGGATTTGCTTTGAGTATTGAAATAAACCATAATGAAATTAAGAAAAAATTCCTTTTTGATACAGGGGGTCCTAGAAATGCAATATTAATAAATACTGAATCTTTGGGTATTAACTTTAAGGATTATAATAAATTAATCCTGAGTCATGGGCATACAGAATATTTTAGAGGTCTTTTGAATGTAATTCCAAAATTAAGAGAAGGATGTGAGATAAATTTTTCACCCAATTTCTATAATCAAAATATTATCTTAGTACCAAAATCAGGTCAAGAATATTTCTCTTCCGATACATTAAATGAAAAATATCGTGAATTACTAAAAGAAAAGGCTTTTCTTTTTAATTTAAAAATTCCAGTCTTAAATAAAAATATATTCAAAAATTTAGTAAATCAAAATAATCTTAAAATAGTTGAAATTACTGAACCAATAAAATTAACAAATGGTATTACTACAAGCGGAGAAATAGAAATATTTGATGAAAATGAAGTTACTAAAGGTATATACCTAATGAAAGGTAGGAAGGAATTTGCAAAAAATACCTTTAGAGACGAAATTTCAATCTATATTAATGTTAAAGATAAAGGTCTTGTAGTTCTTACAGGATGTGGACATACGGGAATTATAAACACAATTAAACACGGGCAAAAAATAACTGGTATTAATAAAATTTATGCTATTATTGGCGGCTTGCATAAAGAATGGGAAAAGCCTGAAGATATAGAAGAAACTGTAAAATTTATTGAAATTTTAAACCCTGAAATAACTTGCGGAATGCATTGCACTGGTTTTGAATTTAATAAAATAATGAGCGCAAGAGGGCATCCATCTCATACTTTAGGAGTTATTGGTACAGAATTTCATTTATAATTATTTTCTTTCTTTTATTTTTTACATTAGTTGATAAAAAAACCTAAGCTTTATAATAAAAGAATCTGCTCTTTAAAAATTTGTATTGTATCCTTTTAATCATCCCGATTTATTATATGTTCTGGGAAGGGTTTTATATTTTTTAGAGCTTTACGTAGGAATAATGGATACAATCTTAATGTTTCTAGAGTATTTATATCAACCCATTTAAAGATTAATTCAAGTTCTTTTCCATATAATGTATAATCTTCAGAGCCTAATTCATGTTCTTTTCCATAGAAAGTATCATTTTCAAAAACAAATTTAGAATCTGGAGGAAATTCCATTAGATAGAAAATAGAAATTTCATGATAATCCTTACCCTCGAAATAAAAAAAATTTTCTACGAAATAAAGAGGTCTAATTATCTTTATGTTTACACCGATTTCTTCTTGCATTTCTCTTATAAGCGCATCTTTAGAGATTTCTAAAAATTCGCATCGTCCCCCAGGTAATGACCAGAAATCATCAATGACACTTCTATGAACTAACACTTTTTTATTGTAAATAGCTACTCCAACAACCCTATAAGAAAAAACATACCCATCCTTTTCGAAAGTTATCATTTGAATAAAAGAGTTTTAAGATATTAATAATTTTGTGTTTATTTAAGTTGAATTTCAATAGATCAGAATCATATAATTAAAAAAAATAAAAATAGAAAAATTGAGTTAGTTATTTACTTGATTTAAAGTTTAATCTCTGAAGCCATAATAAGCGTTGGTTAAGAGTAATAAAATCCCTACTACTGATAAAGTATAATCAAACAAAGAAATTAATGTATAATCCCATTCAAAAGTATAACAGATTAAAGCTCCAACTACTATTATAAGCATTAATATTGAGAGAAGACTTTTACCTTCTCGCTTCCACCAACCAGGCTCTTCAAGCATTACTTTTTCAATGATTTGAACATCAGAAAGTGAAGCATCCATACTTTTTATTCTTTCTCTCACCCTATTCCTTTCCCTTGAGTTTAGAATAGATCTGAGAAAAACACCAATGATAAAAAGAACTATGATAATCAGTAAATCAAAGATAGTGTTAGTGACTATAAAAGGAACTTGGGGTCCAAAGTAATTAGTTAGTAAAAATAAAATCAACATAAAAACCAATAAAAATCTTACGCTATACTTTGGCAAGTATAGAGGCCTTTTCTCCTTTTTTAAATCTATTTCGACTAATTCTGGAGATTTTATTTCATCAACAATTTCTTTTAGTTTTTCCTGTTCACTTTTTCTTGCTTCAAAGTAAAAAGCAACAGCTATAAAAATCGCGTTGATTATTAAGCCAGGAATTTCTTTTCTTGTCAATACAAATCCAAATGGAAAGGCTACAATCATGACCGTAATCAAAGCTCTTACTGTACCACGGGGCATTCCAAGAGGTTGTCCTTCTACTTTGCCATCCTTACTAAACCTGTTAACCAAACACCATGTAGCGAAAATAATCCCTAAAATAAAACTAAACATGATTTCAACAAAAATTTGTTTAAAATTAAGGTTAGTATTATCTCGATAAAAATAAATTTAATGGTAAGTCTAAGAATAAAAACCATTTATAAAATTGTAAAAGTATTAAATTAATGCAGCCATGTCCTTACAATGCTGAGCTATTCTCATTATTTTTCTAATGTTATCCTTATCATTATAATTTAGATTGTTCAGCAAATGATTTGCTTTACTGAAGAGTTTATCTTTTTTTATCCATACAATAAATGCTAATTTATCATCTTTTTGTAAAAAGGCATTCATGACCTCATTGAAATATTGCTGAACCTCATTGTAAAAATTTAACACTTTGTTGTTTAAACCTAAATCTTTTAAGATCTCACCTATTTCTTCAATTTTTTCGCAGAACATTCTATAATCCATTGCTTCAAGAGGAGTAAATTCACTGCTTGATGAAATATAGACTCCTGTTCTGAGATAAGTTCTAATATGTATAACCAGAATAAAATAGAACTTCCTTAGTTGCTCGAAATTATCATTTAAATCATCAATTGATTTGTTTTTTAAATCTACAAACATATTTGCTACTAAATATAATAAACGTTGGATTAATTTTTTGGTGGGTATTTCTTTGTAACCAAAATTTTGGATAATTATTTTTTGTTTAGTCTCTTCAATTATCTCTGTATTCGGGAGTCTGTTAACATATCTCCTAATATGTTTTCTCAAGACATTGTTAATCTCTGTATCTGACATTATAGTTATATTTGTTTGACCTGCAAGACTTCTTTTTAATAATTCCCAGATTACATACTCATTTGCTTCTAAGATTACCTCATCCTTACTTATTTTATCGCTTACTGCTTCCATCTTAGGAAAGATTATTAGCGTACCATCGTCTTGAACTTCAATAGTTGCGGTTGAACCTGCTTCTAATTTATAAAAATCTGTCCAATCTTTAGGTAAACTTACAACCAATGAGCCTCCTAATTTCTGTAATTTTCTATAAGAAACTGAACTCTCCATACTTATTATATATATTCATATTATATATATTTTTTTACCTTGTATATACTATATAATGTGAAGATTTATACATGAATATATACTTATATAAGTTAGATAATAAAAAAAAAGATGTGAATAAAAAAATGTCATTATTTAATTTATTCAAACCTGAAATAAGTAAGCGTAAAATGGAAGAGCTGAAGGAGAAACTTGAATTGAATAGAAATTATATTCAAGAAAAAGAAGCCTACAAGCTAAAAAGAGAATTAAAAGCTTACGTTTAAAGAAATTAAAAATTTTTTTACTCTACTTTTTATAGATTTAAATATTATATTATCTTCGAGATAGCAGTAAATTTACACCCTAAAGTTATATTTTTAAGCTAAATTTATTAAGTTCTTATTTCAAAATTTAATACAGTAGAAATGACTAAATTCCAACGGTCCTTAAATATAAGTACTATTGCGCGTTATATAATTATTAAATAAAGGGTATAAAGAGACAAAGATGCAAGACAACAACAGTTATGAAGAATTTGTGTTATATAAAGGGAAGAAAATTGCAGTAAAAAACGGGGAATTAGAACTCCCATTTCATTTGGAACGATTCGATGAACTTGAAGGGCTTGATAAGCTTACAAATTTGAAGAAATTACATTATGAGGGATTCGAGCTAAAAAAAATAGACCATATTGACCACCTAACAAATTTGGAGTCCTTAACGCTTCAAGACAGTCATCAACTCAGCAAAATTGAGAATCTAGACAGCCTGACAAATTTAAAGATGCTCGATCTTTCCGATAGCAATATTGCGGAAATAGAAAATCTGGAAGCTCTTACGAACTTGGAAATTTTGCGATTAGGAAAATTTTATGAAATGTGCGAAAATCGTATTACAAAGATCAAGGGACTCGAGAATTTAAGTAATTTAAAGGAATTAGATCTTGAACATAATCGAATCAAAGTTATTGAGGGGCTTGATGCATTAACTAATCTTAGGATTCTAGATGTCTCATATAATCAAATTAAAGCAATCGAAGGACTTGATAATTTAAGCAGTCTAGAAGAATTATATCTTAGACATAATAAAATAACAGAAATTAAAGGACTCGGGAATTTAGGCAATTTAGAAGTATTAAGGATTACTGATAATGGTCCTTTTAGTTCCGATTCCATCAAAATCTTAGAAACTATGAAAAAAAGTGGTATTAGTGTTTGTTTTTAACCTGTCTTAAACTTAATATAAAATGTATAATGATTATTTGATTAATGAGATTTGTGATTTCGAGATATTTAATAGCAAAGGCAACTAAAATATCTCGTAGAGAGTCTTATTACGATAAATTCTATCTGGACACACTATTTATGGAAGAATATTTTATTAATCTCATCTCATCTTTTCCACTATTTTTTTTTTGATTTTATCGAACCTCTCGTCTACTTCTTAATTTATTGATATAATACGACTGATTCACTTTAAAATCAATTACATCAAATGTAGCCTTTATAACATAAAACGATGTTATTGTGATAAATAAAATGTACACACCCGATGAATTCATAATAATCTGAACATTAGCGACTCCCACTATAATTGTACTCATTTGTGATGAAAATATACTATTAACAAGATATACAATAGAGATAAGAAGTATACATATCCCTCGTTGTACGGAATATTTTTGAAAATTATGAACGAAATAGGTACATACCGAAATTATGATACCGATAATCATAAAAACATAAATTAGAGTATCATAAATAGACTCCATACCTCCTAAATTCAGTTGATTAACAAGAGACTCTGGACAATCTGGACAGTTAAATGACCTAATAGAGTTTTTAAAATTGAAATAATTAATTATGGGAATAACTATTGTTATAACAATGCTAAGGATTGTAAATGTCATCTGATAAATTTGGTTCCGACTTAATTTCAAGACTATTTATTCACCTATCAACCCTACGTTATCTAAGATAAATGAAATTCTTATCAACTTAAAAAAATACTTAAAATGAAAACTAATATCTATAAGATAAAAAAACGGTTCAAAAACATCACTATTTTCCATAAAAGCTACTACAGCAGTAGTGTTAAAATTAGTAAGAGAACCAGAAAAATTACCTGTGAGAGAACTAAATGCTTTACAATCAGGTATTATTTCATCCTTTGAGAAAATTTGAGATGTTATGTTATCACGACTAAACATATCAATATAATTCACACTAAAATTGATTTCCATGAATATGAATATTAATTTGATAGTAATAGTAATTTGAAGAAGCTAAAAACCCTTGATTTAAGCAATAATAATATCAAAGAGATAAAAGGAGTTGATAAACTTGAAAATCTTGTGACACTTCATTTAAGAAACAATAAGATTAAAAGCGTTAAAGGATTACCAAGATATCATAATTTAAGAGAATTAGATATCAGAGATAATAGATTATTTTATTGAAGTTTGTGATTAACTAGCTCCTATAAGAGACCCATACATGTATAGATTGTTAGATATATATGATAGAGTATGCTTTTTATTAAACAATTGGAATCAAAGACTTTTAGGAGAAACAACTTAAAGTTTCTCAAAAATATGGACACAAAGTGCTGCTTCTCCAGGTCCTAAATTACCTCCTCCATTATGAGTTAAAGCAATTTTAGGATCTTTAACTTGTCTCTTACCAGCTTCTCCACGTAGCTGCGTAATCATTTCATATATTTGTGCAAGACCAGAGGCTCCAATTGGATGTCCCCGAGCTAATAAACCACCGCTAGTATTAACAGGAATTTTTCCATCTAATTCAGTTGCGCCACTTTCTACAAATGGACCACCCTTCCCCACTGGACAGAATCCTAATCTTTCAATTATATCTAGTTCTGCATAAGCTGTAGCATCATGAACTTCTGCTATATTAATATCTTCTGGACCAAGACCTGCCATTTCATAAGCGGCAGTAGAAGCAACTTTGATTGCATCATATCTTTGCCATGAACCAGATCTCAAAATAGAAGCACATACTTTAACAGCTCTTTCTTTATGATGGGGATTCTCTTCTAGGTATTTCTCAGAGGACAGTACAGCAGCAGCAGATCCATCACCAATAGGAGCACACATGGCTCTTGTTAAAGGATAAGCTACAACATAATCCTCCATAACTTGCTCTACAGTCTGAGGGAATGTATATTGCGCCAATGGATTCATTGTAGAATTATTATGATTTTTCGCTGCGATCACTGCAATTTGTCGTTGGGTAGTTCCATATGCTTTCATATGCTGTCGAGCTCCCATAGCATAAAAATCCATGAAAATACTGTGATCCTTCTTTTTTGACTTATTATCTCCTCCACCTTTTTCTTTTGTAGCTTGCTTATTTCCTTCTGCAATTTGCTTTTTCAATTGATCTATCATTTTTAGAGTAGCTTCAACATCTGTCCCTGATATAAATCCACTCATTCGACCACCTAAAGGTCCGCTTCCGCCAGCACGCGCACCTAAAGGAGGTGTATCAAAATACATTTTTTCTGTTCCTACCGCTAACACAGGATCATATACACCAGCTTTAACAGCAGTCCATGCCCCATGGAATGCAGTACTTCCACCAGCACAAGCATTTTCCACATTAGTAATGGGGATTCTATCAATACCATTTGCACTTAAAGCAACTTGGCCGCGTATGCAATGTTGGAATTCTGACTGGCCCCAACCAGAATTACTAAACCATGCTGCCTGAATATCTTTTTTCTCTAGCTCACAATCTTTTAATGCTAATTCAACCGATTCACCCGTCATGCTTTTCATGGTTTTGTCTTTACTTTTACCGAATTTTATATGTCCGACTCCAATTATATAAACATTATTACTCATAATATTTCAATAATTAAATGTAAAATTAAGGTTTAATGGTTAATATCAATATTTTGATCTTGCATTTTAAATTTTGATTCGTTCTAAGGTCTTTTTTAATGAATACGATATAGTTTTTACAATTTTTCAAAAATTAAATTAACACTTTTGGCAAAAATATAAATAGAACAACAATTATTATGATCACAAAATAATCACCTTTTAGATAATAATTTGGTCAAGGAAAATAATCAGACGTTTTAAATTGTCAAATAAAAAAAAAAGAAAATCTAAAAAAGGAAAAATCATCATACAGCAAGGAGTAAGGCAAAGCTCACAAGATTTTAAGATAAAAAAAGAAGAACACTCCGTTGAAGTGTTTCCCTGCATGCGTAAGGAAATAAATTCTTGGGATCGCCATAAGATGTTAATCTTCAATTTCTCAAGAAGAATCTAATTATAATAAATTAGAAGTAGAATTTATCTTAAGAAACTTAATTTATAAATACATTTCCTTTCACAATGAACTCTATGCTTATTTTTCTTGAGATCAGCTTCTTATCCCTTATTTTTTCTTCCCTTTTTTTACCTCTAACTACTCTTGATATAACTTTTTATTCACCCAACAAATAATCTAAAATTAAAGTTTAACAGTAATTTTACAGAGTTAAAATAAAATTTTTATACTTTGTATTGGATTTTACTTTGTTGTAGGCACAACTTTGTATCGCAAAGTTTAAATACAAAGTAACCTATTCTAATATTGGGGTTCAGGAAAGCCCCAAAGGAACCAAAATAATTAAATTTAAAAAATATAGAACAGTTCAATTTAGGTTTAAATAAAAGAAGTGATGAAAAACATGGAAAAATATGAAAGGCTCACATTAGCCATTATTTTAATAGCTGTATTGTCGAGTGTCATATATATTATAGCTATCATTGCTGGAATTATTGACACAGAATTTCCGTTTGTTATTTTTATCCCAAGTTGGGTTGCAATTTGGATTCCTATTATTGCTCAGAAAAGACTAGAAGAAAAAAGGAGACAAGAGGAATTAAAAAAACAAATGGTGGAGGTAAAATAAAATGCTGGTTAAAAGAAGAAAAGAAATCATGCTTGCTATCGGCACGTTTTCACTAGTAATTATGGTAATATTAAGACTTATTAATTGGGAAGTCCCAATCATGGACTTTTTAGAAGGGCTTTTCACTGGGCTTTCCCTTACCACAAATTTAACATATTTAATCATGTATTCTAAAGAAAAAAATCAAAAATTAAATTATAAATGAAAAAAACTAAAAAAAAGAGGTAATAAAAATATGAGTAAAGCATACGCAATTAGAGCTCAAAATCTTAGCAAGAATTTTGGTAATATTCAAGCGGTGAATAGACTAAATTTACAAATTCCTTATGGAAAAACTTATGGGTTATTAGGACCAAATGGTGCTGGGAAAACTACAACTATCAGGATGCTCAATGCGATAATTTCTAAAACTTCAGGAAATGTATCGGTAGGAGGGTATGATATTGTAGCAGAAAGTCAGAAAGTGAAGATGATTTGTGGGTTTTTACCGGAATCACCTGGTTTGTATTCTAAACTCACAGCACGAGAATTCTTAGAGTTTATCGGAGAGTTATATTACTTACCAAAAGATGTGATTTCAGCTCGTATTGATGAATTATTAGAGATATTTGATTTAGAGGGTCGAGAGAACGATCTTTTAGAAGGTTATTCCAGAGGTATGAAACAGAAAGTCTGTTTATGTGCGGCATTGATCCAAGATCCAGAAATACTCTTTTTGGATGAGCCTACTTCAAATTTAGACCCTGCTGCAGCCAGAATGGTAAAAGATCTTATCTCGGAACTTGTTAAAAAGGCAGACAAAACTGTTTTCATTTGCACCCACCTTCTCGATACAGCTGAAGAACTCTGTGATATAATCGGTATTATCATTAATGGTGAATTAAAAGCTGAAGGTACTCCAAGAGAAATAATCGAATCGGTTGGTGCTAAAGATTTGGAAGATGCATATTTGAAAATTACTGGGGCGACTCATATCGATGATTTATTAGCTTGGAGAAATGGAAACTCTAATAATTACGAATATAACAATAAAGAGCAAACAAAAAGAAAAAAGAAAACCAAAAAATCGAGGTAGATTTAAAATGACAGTTTTAACAACTGAAAAAAGATTTGAGTCATCTGTTAAAGAGATTGTGGAGGAAAAATTAATTGAGACAAAATCTATGGAAAAGAATTTATGGAAAGTAATTGCTAAGAATGAGATAAGGCTTAGAACAAGTTGGGCTAGAAATCACAGAATATTATTTTTCATTGTGTTATACGGCATCTTAGCTCTGTGGGCTTTCATCATTGCTCCCCTTCTTTTTGATTTATTTATGCCAACTTTAGCCTCTCAATATTCCGATGTTTTCAAACCTGTTGTCGCAATACTTATCGAGTCTTTCATGATGACATTGTTTTTAATCCTGTTAGTATATCCCTTAAACAATGTGTACAAAGGAGAGGAAGAAATAGGATCTAAAGAAACATTGTTAGCTACGCCAGTTAAAGCAAATGATATATTCTTTGGCGAGTTTTTAGGAAAAGCTCCAATTTACTCGATGGCAGTTTTAATTTTTGCTCCAATAGTTATTGGAATGATAAATCCTATCGTTGATTTAACATTTGTTCAATACATCGTAATTTATGGGTCTATTTTTGGTTTTGTATATTTTGCTAATTTAGTTGGCTCAATTATCGTAAGTTGGATTGAACATAAAATTTCTAAAAGCGAAAAAGCAAGAGATCTAGGGAAGGTGTTAATATGGATTATTACGATTGCTATGATTGCAATAATGTATGCAGTAATGTTTTTCCTTAATGAACTAATGGCACATCCAGAACTAAAAAATTGGTTAGCCTTTTATCCATCTCTTTGGTTTTCAAATATTATCTTATATAGTATCGAGGCAGCTTTGATTGAACCCTTCATTTTAAACATATGGATTAATATTCTACTGGCAATTGGCGTCCCTATCGCAACATTATACATTTCATACAAAAAGGCTGAATCTTTTTATACTTTAGAAGGTGGTATTGAAAAGAGTAGCATAACGATTGTTAAACATGAAAATCTATTGTATAGATTCATAAGGAAAATGTCGGGTCGTAAATATGGAGGCTTAACCGTCATGCAATTAAAGAGGTTTTTCAGGAAAAAGGCGAATATTGCTAGAATTGCTTACGTAGTTGGTCTTCTTGGATTTATGACCTGGTTTATGTCAAGAATGGGTGAGGATATAGAAGGATTAATGATGAGTTCATCAATGTTAATAATGTTAGGAGGGGCAATGTCAAGTATAATCTTAGGACATCTTATATTCATAGATTCAAAGGATATCGTCTGGGTTTACAAGAGATCACCAAGAGGTATAAAAGGAGCTGTCTATTCCTACTTATTAAGCATGTTCATACTTAGTATTATTATAACTATATTCATAACGGTATTACGTTCATTCTTCATTACTATTGATATCATCGAGACCTTGATTTTCTTTTTCTTATTCTTGGCAAACATGGAGATTTGCATGCTCCAAGCAGTAGGTTTACAATGTAAGTCCCCTGCATTTGGAGAAAAAGATTCGAACATGAAAGGAAATGCGATGATATCAATGCTTATAATGCAGCCTTCGATCATGATGCCAATCTTTTTATTGATCTTCATCAACCCACACACAGTACTAATGATGAGAATTGTCATGTTAGCGCCAGTTTTTACGTTCAATATTGTGGTAGGAACAACGTTATTATATATTGGCATAAAAAAATTGAATAAACTGGAGTAAAATCGAAGCTGAAAAATAAAAACTATTTTCTTTTCTTTTTTTTTTTTAATATTTTATCAATTAAAGAATAAAAAAAAATAAATGAAAGGAGGAGAAAAAAAGGATAAGGATTTACTCATAAGATTCATAATAATCATTATATTTATATCAACTTTTGTAATGTTTCTTATGATGTATTTTAAACGAATATCCTAGTTTTAATTCAAAGGTGAAAAAAAATAGAAAAAAATATTGATTTAAAGGAAATTGAGAAAAAAACATGGAGATCTACACTTCAAGATGGAATTTTAGACATTTATTTTGGTATATTGGTTTTAGGTATTGGTATGGGCATGACCTTAAGTGGTATTTTGCCTGATCCTTTAGATAAAACAGTTCCATTCATTTTTGTGGGAATAGGGCTAGCATTTTTTTTAATCGCAAAAAAGTATATTACTCAGCCTCGGTTAGGGGTAGTAAAATTTGGATTTAAACAAAAAGCACGTAAAATAAAGACATTAATTGTATTATCTATAAATTTTATTATTCTTTTAATCCTTTATGTACTGCGTTTTATTAATCCAGAATTAAGTTTAAGATTTCCTGGATATTTAGAGGGGTTAATTATAGGGTTACTATTTATAACAGTTCCATTATTTTTTGCGGCTTATTTCTTACAATATCCCCGTTTGTATTTTACAGCGTTACTGGTAGGATTAAGTTTCTTTCTAACAGATCTATTCTCTATTTTTATACCTGAACCTTTTGATGCTTTAATCGCATTTAGCATTATAAGTAGCATTATTATTTTCATAGGAATTGTATCATTAATTAAATTTATTCGGAAATATCCATTACCAAAAGAGGAGATGGCTGATTAGATGTCAGAACATATTGATTTGAAGACTATTGAGAAAAACGTTCTTAAAACAGCTCACCAACATGGTTTTTTTGACATGTTAATCGGTTTTGTTTTTGGGGGAATGGCATTTGGTCCTATTTTCCGTGAGAGTCTACCTACGCCCTATAAGTATTTTTTATGGCCATTAATTCTTGTTATTATAGCTGAAATATCGCTATTCATTGTTATTAAATATGTCATTCAACCTAGGATGGGAATTGTTAAACCGGGCCCGAAACTAAAATCTATTAGAAAGAAAATATTCATAGTTGCTTTAATACATTTTATACTCTTGTTAATTATCTTTATTCTACCATTTATTGGAATTGGTTCTGGAATACAAATAGGAGGAATTATTTTTGTATTACTTATAGGCTTATTTTTTATGCCTGTTTTCATTATAATCGCTTATTTACTTAAATATCCAAGATTGTATTTAATAGGAATGCTAATATGGGTTGCTATTTTCATCAATGAACTATTCTATACTTCCATGGATTATAGAATTAGATGGCTTTTCTCATTTGGAATTATTGGAAGCATCATTTTTTTTATGGGGTTAGTAATTTTTGTGCGTTTTCTTAAAAAATATCCAATAACAAAAGAGGAGATGCCATAAAACATGACAGAAGATATTGATTTAAAAGTACTCGAGAAAAAAGTTTACCAACGTTATTTTGAAGACGGTATCTGGGATTTATTTCTTGGAATGATTATTTTAAGTCTAGGAGTTGGACCAATATTTAGCTTACTTCTCAATATACCTGATCCTTGGAATTATATAATTCCGGCTTTAGGATGGAACATTATTGCTTTACTAATATTCGTTTTAGGTAAAAAATTCATTACAGTCCCACGCATAGGATTTGTAAAATTTGGAGCAAAGCGTAAAGTAAAACAAAAAAAATTAAAAATATTTCTATTTATGGTATTTTTTGTAAACATTTTCTTTATGATTCTACCTTTTATAGGGATAACAAGTTATATTCAGATCGAACACACCATTCTAATTCTTTTATTAGGATTTGGGGTGTTCACTTTTCCTTTATTCGTAGTGGCATATTTTTTGGATTTCACACGATTATACTATTATGCTTTCTTAATAGGGATAGGACTATTTTTAACTGACTTTCTAGAACCTATTTTAGGTGATCCTCTGAATAGCATTGTCATCTTTGGAAGCATTGGAGGCGTAATACTGATAATTGGTTTAACATATTTTATTCGTTTCTTAATACAATATCCTTTACCAAAAGAAATACCAAAACTGGAGGTGGCAGATGGCTAAGGACATAAAAAAGATTAGCGATGATATTCCATCTCCTGCAGAAATAGATAAGATAATACATGAGCCTGCTCGCTTGATGATTATGTCTTATCTCTATGTAGTGGAAGGAGCTGATTTTATTTTCTTAAAAAATCAAACTGGTATGACTTGGGGAAATTTGTCTTCCCATATTACTAAGCTCGAAGATGCTGGTTATGTAAATGTTAAAAAAGAATTTGTAGGTAAGAAGACTCGCACTCTCCTTAGTCTAACGGATGTTGGCAGAAACGCATTTCGAGATTATAGACAAAAAATGGACGATTTCCTTAAAGGTTTACCTGAATAGAATCAGAATAAATAATAAAAAACAAAAAAAAGTGTAATGCTAAAAATTTGAATTCATAAAAAATTTAACAACATCCACCATGTTCATGGTTATGATCGTGCCCACAACCACATGTGTTGGGTGGATCAGGCTCACAATTGGTGTCAACAATTTTAACTTTAAAATTTAAAACCTTACCTGCCATTGGATGATTTAGATCGATAACAACATGATCCTTTTCAATTGACTTTATTGTGGCAGGCATTGGACCTTGTGGCCCCATAATCATCAACATCAAACCTGGTTGGAGCTCAGGGCCTTTAGGAAATTGATCTTTTGGAACTTCTTGAGTGATGCCTTCCTTATATTCACCATATGCTTCGGAAGGTTCAAGTCTAATCGTATATTCTTCATTAAGGTTTTTACCTATAACAGAGTCATCGAATCCCTTAATTAATTGTCTCATTCCTGCTTGAAATTTTAAAGGATTCCCTCCGTTTAATTTTGTACTATCGAACATTGTCCCATCATCAAAAGTCCCTATGTATTCGACTTTTATCCATTCTCCTTTTTGAATTGCCATTTGTATCAGATATAAAATTTGTTAATAAGAAAATTGATTGATACTTTATTAGTAAATTGATTATATTTTAATAATATTAAAGTCAACATTTTAGCAATTAAAAAATGGCACGTATTTCAAGATTAATTTGGATTGATGATTAATATGACAAAAAAAATGCTTTTTGCGCTAAAACTCCTAATATTTCTTCATTAACTTGCCTAAAATGATTTTAGAATACATCTTTACATCATCTATTCATAAGCTTTAATCCTAGAGTTTTTTAACAAGGAGAATCTAGCTTATCATCAAGTAAAGCTCGTAAGAGTTGAATTTTACCATAATGTAGCGCTGTGTGAGAAGCAGTTATGAAAAGCCAATGTGCCACACTCAATACACCTTCTCCTGTTTCAACTACAGAATAAAAAGCTTCATCATTAAGCGAAGAAATAAATTTTTGACTTTTATAACGAACTTCTGTAGCCCAAGTTATTACATTTTTAACTGAATCAATTGATTTGCGGATCTCATCAACCGGCCACCAATCTGTACCAAAAATATCATATCCGGAGGGTATAATATTACCTTCAAGTCTTTGAATAATTTTTCCGATATGAAAACGTTCACGATGAGCTATATGTCCTATATGCCATATAATTGGTAATTTCTTAGGATCGGGAGTCCAAAATAATTGTTCTTCAGATAAACCCTCAATTAAGTGTATATAATGTGAATACCAAAAACCTTCTCCTGTCTTAACATTACCAAACATCCATAAAGCAACTTTTTTTAGTTCTGACATTGATTCTTCATCATTATAATTGATTTTTCTATATCACATAATATATTAAAAAATTAATTTTAATCTTGTTTGGCTCCACATACCGGACAATAACCTGCATTTTCAGGAATGCCTTCACCGCAGAATTTACAATAATTTTTACTTATAGAACTTTCAGAGCTTATTGAAGCCATTTCTTGAGGTTTTATTTGTTTAAAAGGTAAATTTTCAGGCAATTTTATCATAGCAACAAAATTTCCGCAATCTGGGCAATTTATTTTTCCTTTTTTTCCTAGGTTGTAAGCTTTTCTAGGACCATGACCTGTAACTTGTCCCATACAGGATCCACACCAGACTTTTTTACAAGTATGGCATACAAAAAATTGGTTAGTCCAATTATCACTTGGAAATCTTTTATCATTAGTATATCTACCGCAAATTATACAAAAATTATCAGAGGGAACCCTTTCTTTCTTCTTTTTTCTCAGCATATTAGTAGTCTCTTTAAATCTTTAATACTATTACAAACTAATACTATAAATAATTAATCTATTATTCTTCTAAAATTGTTCCTCTGAAATAAAAAGAAAAAAAATTTTTAATTAAAAATCATGAATATAAATCCAATTTAGTCGTATCTTCTATATGTGACGAGTAACCAGAAAAATCCTATAACACCCACAATAGTTGCGACAATTATAACATAGTTTGGCCAATATGCGGCATCAAAAGTTCCTGAAGCTTGGATCCAGCCAACAATTGCCATAATACCCGCTGCTGCCATAATACTTAGCACCACTAATCCCATGCCCATCGCATACTCCTCTTCTTTAAACATACCAATTCCAGAGACTAAACACCAGAACCCTAAGAGGATTGAAACTACAGCCTGTCCGCCAAAAATAGTAAGTGCATCAGATAAATCAGGATCATCCAACCACGATGGGGTATAAATACCGGCCCAAGCTAAAAACTCCATAACAGCTTTAAGGATAAAAAGAATTCCGATTATAATCATTAGAAAATTTAATAATTCATTTGAATCTCTTTTTTTTTTTTCACTCATTTTTAATTCGACCTTTTTAACTTATAAGATAAATTAAATGTTAAAGATGAAAATTCAATCCTATTATATAAAGTTATTTTACTTATTTTATAATGAAATTAAGATTTCACAATTAATTTTCGTTTATCATTTTCACATGCTATTTTTATTAACATAATAAATTATTTTTCAATAATTATTTTTCAATTAGTGATTTAATAAAATATTAAATACTATTTTCTATTGCGTCTTTTCCAGCATTATGAGCAGTTGTTAATAAATTAGTGTCATTCCTTACCTCGCCACGGCGATTAAAACCAGGAGCAAGTACAGTTTCAACTAATTCTATACTTAAGTAATTTAAGACATCCTCGAGTAGACCAACTGTATGGCGAGCATATCTTTCATGTCCTCCTCCTAATGGTATAACAATAATAACACGTTTTCCCTTGAAATTCTGGTGTTTTGGGTGGTACCATCGATCTAAAAATGCTTTAAATTGTGCTGTTGGGCCCCACCAATATATTGGTGTTCCTAAGATCCATAAATCACTTTGTTCCATCTTTTCAAGTAAAGGTTCCATATCATCTTTTTGTGCACAATGTCCTGTTTTATAACAACTATTGCATGCTTGACATGGTTTAATATCCAATTTATTCAAAAAAACTTTTTCAGTTGATGCACCAGCTTCTTCAGCTCCAGTCAAAACTTCATTTACTAAAATTTCGGTGTTTCCACCTACACGTGGACTACCGATAATTCCTAAAACTCGCATAATTATACTATGATAATGATCTTAAAATACTTATCGCTCTCAATTTCTAAATAATTACTTTTAAACTAAAAATATTAAAAAATTGTTGCTATAAGTGATATGCGAAGTTCCTGAGTTATTTACTAAAAATTTTATTGATTTTTATTCATTCTTCAAATTCAAAAAGTAAAGTATTTCCCTTCTTACCGACGACTTTAAGTAATTCCATCTTTCTTAAGCAATAGCTCATTTTTCGAGCTAAACTTATTGGTTTTTTGATATATTTTGCTAATTCAAGATTAGTGAAGGGATTAGACAGTTTTTTAGGTATTAGCATAAGAAAATCATTCGGATTACAAAATTCCATTCTGTCTAATACGTTTACTAATTTTTGATCATAAATACTCCAACCATTTCTTCTCCAACTTCCTTTACCATCATTTTTACGAATTTCTTCTGTTTGAACTAAAATTACCTCAATTGTGAAGTTAGGATTAGAAATCAATTTAGGAATTCTAATTAATTCCTTAAAAATATCTATATAGGTGCAATGCTTTGGTGACAATCTCCTTCGAATTATATTCCACTGAGAATCTAAATTAATAATCCACTTATCTTGGATAATAGGATATATTAAACGAACTTTATGATTTTGTATTAATTTTTCAAGTTTTCTTCTAATCATTGAAAAATTTTTTGTTTGTATCTCAATTAAAAGGTTATTTCGAACAATATCTATAATAAAATTCTCAACTGGCAATTCAAGCCGGTCACTGGGTTCTTTGTACCACTCTTTTAAAACAGAATGAAGAGAACTTTCGTGTAAAGTTCCAATATGATTTGGCATGGTTAAGACAAATTTATTTTTTGTTATACATATTGAAAGTTTTAATTAAAAAGAAAGTAATATCGCCATACCTATAATATTTTCAAACTTATTTTTTTTAAACTAGAATCTATAGATCTTGCTTATTCATTTTTAAAAATGAATAAAGTTCAAGATTCAAAAAAATTATCATTCCCTTTCAATTGGCTCAAAGGTTATCTTTGATTTTTTACCACGTTCCATGTAGAAAAAGTCAGATTTAGTGGGATTAAATTGATTTTTTAAATAATTTATAACTTTCATACCTTTTGAATATTCGTCGCATATAAAAATATCTATACTAATATAACCATGCTCTGGCCATGTATGAAGGGCAGCATGACTAGTTTCTAATATGGCAATAATACTATAGCCAAAAGGATGGTAATTATGATGATATACATCAATTATTGTTAAATCTGCTTCAATAAGAGAATCCAAAAATATCTTTTGAATTCGTGTATTCTCTAAAAGTGATTTTTGATTATTAAAACGCATTTCTCCTACAAAGTGATATCCAATAGGACGAAATAGAGCTTCACTTTTATTTTTTATTTGAGAAGTGTATATAGGGTATGAAGTAAGGTTAAGTGTGTACCTACTGTTTGGATTCATTACTGATTGTAGGTAGTAGAGATGACTAAATTTTCCAATTATACTTGCACCCTCATAGTGATTGAAATCAGGGATCATTTCATTAATTATGAAACCATGATCTAATATTGATAATTGTAATTTCTGCATTTGTTCCGGAGGTTTATTCCCAAAACTGAGAAGGCATTTCTTACCTATTATTGGGTAATTTTTATTGTTATAACTGATATTTGATTTTACCACTTCTCTAGCTCTTTTCAAAAATAATCTTAGTCCCTCATTAGTATAAGGGGGATCCATTACGACTACATCAAAGTTGTTAACGATATTTTTTGGGCATGGTTCTCTTAAATCATGAGATAGAACATTAAAATTGTTTAAAGAGAGTTTCTCTGCTGATTGGGAGAGAAAATCTAAAACTCTGTTGTCGATATCCAATACAGTAATTTCTTTTGATAATTTGGTTAAACCAACTGCTAATGAGATAACATCATCATCACCTAAAAAAATAATCCTTCTTCCCTCAATATCCCCTTTTTTAAGTAAATAAAGTGTTTTTTTTATTACTGTAGAGAAGTCTGCATGAGATTGATCGAGAGCAAACTCTGGAGTTGGTCGATTCTCAAGAAAACTTTTTATATTGTTTAAATAAGAAAAATCTTCTGGTAATTCACGTATGATACTGTCGAAGTTTTCAGGAAGAGGATCGTAATCAAAAATCAAATTTAAATTTGTTCGCACCCAATCTCTTCCTTTCTCTCCAAGAAAATTCCTCTTCTCAATAATGCCGGACTTAACTAACTCATTTCTAACAGCTGCAAGTGTAGGAATTGCAATGCCTGTTTTTTGAGATAGTTTTTTATTTTTAAGGGAAGGAAATCGATACATAAATAATAAGATTGAGCGAACTCCTTCAACACTCTCAGATAATCGAGCTTTTTCAGCTACCAATGTAAGTATTTTTTCTGCGTCTTCAATCATTATCTAATTACTTTATTGAATATAATTTCAATTCCTTGAATTATAGTTTCTTTTCTTTTTTCTTTTTTATGATTATGTAATAAATTAATGTTACTAACATCGCCCAAAAACAAATCGAGATAACCCATCCCATGATTACATTAATCTCAAAGGAGTTAAAAATAAAAGCAAAGCATGCCGCATATTCTAATATAATATAAGGAACGTGAGTACTGAGTTTGTCTCTGAATTCAACCTTGAAAATGAAGTCTAAGAATAATTCTACAATAAGATATGCGAATATTATGGTCATGTAAATTAATATTCTAAAATCTTCTCCAATCACTAAATAATTCATGAAAACAATAACTAAAGGTACTATCAATGATATTATAATTATACCAATGCATTTTAAGAGCTTCTCTTTTTCCTTCGCTGCAGAAATGAAGACACCAATAATAGAGATGAAAAATATAACACCTGAGATGAAAAATTTCCATCCATATACGTCGGTCATGATTTTATATCACATATTAATATTATTGTTTATTATTACATCGAATATCCGCTTTTCTTTAAATTTTAAGATCAAAAGATTTATATATTCTATATTCATATCATTCTTATATCATAATGATCTTATTACAGAATCAAATCAATCATACAACAAAAACTAAAGAAAATGTCAGATGAAGAAAACTTAGGATTAAGTCATGTCGCTTTTGCTGTTCTAGGGCTAGTCGCCGAACATCCATGTCATGGGAAGGATATTAATGAAAGAATTGAGGAGAGAGGAATGAGAGAATGGACAGCGATTGGTAAATCCTCAATTTATGGTGTCTTGAAGAACTTAAAAAAAAAAGACTTAGTTGACTCATGGGTGGAAGAAGAAGATAATCGAATAGTGAAAATGTATCAAATCACACCTAAAGGGGAGATTGTTCTTAAAAGCCAGATATATAGAATTCTTTATGAATTTATAGGAAAGAACGACCAAGATTTTTATATAGCATTTTCCATGCTTCCCGTACTGTCTCAAGAGGAACAAATTGAAGCAATTACTAATTCTTTAAACACAATTAGAAAGAATAAAAAAGAGTTAGAACAAATGTTAAATAAAAACTCTAAAATGCCTTTAAATGTTAGAGGGCTTTTTGTGCATCCAATTAAAATTTTGGGAACTGATATTGAATTCCTTGAATGGGTCTTAGAAGAAATAAAAGAGGGGAAAGGTGAGGTTGGTCCTAAAGCATATAGTGAATAATTTTGAGCATAAGATAGGACATCATTGTGAATCATCATCAATGAGAGATATGTTCGAATTTTATGGATTTCCCATGTCAGAATCTATGGCCTTTGGGCTTGATGCCACCATGGGATTTGGATTTTTCGACACTACAAGTAAGGTCTCTTTCATTCCCGAATCAAGCGTTCCATTTTTTCTAGGAGGGAAGCAAGGAACTATAGAGCCTAATTCACTTGCATGTCGTTTATTAGGAATCATATTGAGAAAGCAATCTTTCACAAGTGCCGATAAAGCGTGGGGGGAATCAAAGGTACTGATAAACCAAGATATCCCATTGATCCTTCAAATAGATCTTGGTTATTTACCATATTTCGAGGGAGAAGGGAACATTCATTTTGGGGGGCACGCAATAACCTTAGCAGGTTATGATGAGGATCAGGGGGTTGCGTACGTAGGGGACTCTCAATTTGAAGGCTTTCAAGAGATTCCAATCGAACAATTAAAGAGAGGACGAAGTTCTGAATATGGACCCAAGTTCATGCGCCCAAATAACACACAATTTTCAATGAAGAGAAGACCAGATGGAAAACATCCTCCATTGGCGGCAGGAGTTAAGGTTGCTATTCAAAAAGTCGCTAATAATATGTTACGCCCTCCTGTAAGCAATAATGGGATTCAGGGTCTAAAATTGTTCGCATCTTCAATTCCTCAGTGGGATGAAAAATTAAAAGGGGAAGCAAAGGATCCTAAGGGAAAAACTATTTCACGTGCGAGATTAATGTTTGATTTACTACATGGTTATATTGAGACGTGGGGTACAGGGGGGTCCAGTTTCCGTAATCTCTACAAACAATTCTTAGAAGAATTACTTCATCACTCTGAGATGAGAGAAGGTCCAAAAGCATGGACTAGTGAGGATTTCGAAGTTCTTGAAGAATGCATTCCAATAATAGATGAATCAGCACATAACTGGACTATAATTGCGGAAATTTTGAAAAAAGCTACTGATAAATATAAGGATAATTGTTTAGAATATGTTAATTTAGATGAATTACAGGATTTCGCCTTAATAATTCTTAAAAAAGAAGAACTTCTATTTAATAAATTATTAAACTTAAAAGTATAAAGGAAAAGAACAGATGTGCGAAAAAAACCTAGCAGCTCCTTGTGGGATCTATTGTGGTGCCTGTAGATCCTACCTATTATTTAAAAAAGATCTTTTTAAGGAAAGAGGTCGTAAATCGGGTTGTAAAGGCTGTCGGATAAGAAATAAGAATTGTTCTTTTATAAAAAAAGAGTGTATGTCTATAAGAAAAAATGAAATTGAATTCTGCTATGAATGTGAGAAATTTCCATGCTTGAAATTAAAAGCACTTGATGATAAATATACCAAAAAGTATAATGTTAGTCCTATTAGAAATTTAAACCGACTTCAAGAAGTCGGATTTGATAAATGGCTTAAAGAAAAAGGGTTACTCTATAAATGTCCTGAATGTGGAGGAGAAATATGTGTTCATGATGCAGAATGTTATGATTGTGAATATAATTATAATCCTAATTTAAGAAGAAGTGATTGAAATGTCCAACAATATCTTAAATGAATTAAATACAGAAAAACTACGAGAAGGTTTTCTTAAATATACAAGGAAAGCTTTTCAGATGCTTCCTAAAATCGATAGCCCAAGTATACTCGATATTGGTTGTGGTACAGGAATACCTACAATCGAGTTAGCAAAATTAAGTGAGGGAGATATAATTGGGATAGATATCGATCAAGATGCATTAGATAAACTCAATCTAAAAATTGAAAAGAGAGGACTTTCAAGTCGAGTAAAGACATTAAATTGTTCTATACTTGAGTTAGATTTTCCAGATGAAAGTTTTGATGTTATTTGGGCAGAAGGTGTTATGAAATTTATAGGATTTGAACGTGCTTTGAAAGAATGGTATAAAATGCTTAAATCTAATGGTTTTATCGTGCTCCATGATGATATAAGTAGTAAAGAGAAGAAGTTAAATCTCATACCTCAGTTTGGGTATATACTAATAAGTCATTTCCAATTACCTGATGATGCTTGGTGGGCCGATTATTATGAGCCTTTGGAAAAACGAATCAAGGAATTATGTAATAAGTATAATGATGATCCCAAGGTGCTTGAAGCATTTCAGAGCAATCAAAATGAGATAATCATATATAAGAAGAACCCAAAAGCTTTTCATTCAATCTTTTATATTTTAAAAAAAGCAAAACAATAATAAATATAAGGTAGATGTGATAAGAGTGGATGAGATAAAAGTTGTAGGTGCAAGAATTCATAATTTAAAAAATATAAATGTTAATATCCCTAAAAACAAGATAATCTTGATTACAGG
>CAYSZJ010000054.1:0-23963 GCA_964435435.1 uncultured archaeon | reverse complement strand
TCCATTTTGATGATAGTTTCATAACAATCAAAGGCTTTTTTAAAATGTTCCAATTTAATATGAATTTTACCCAGCTTATCTAATAGAATTTTATTATAATATCTTCATTTCATTTGGAAATAAGACTCTTTTTAGAGAGTAAAGTAGTATATGAATTTCTAATATCGGAATTATCCCTTTTTTGAGTTTCTCTAAAACTTCTTTAAATAGCTCTGATACCTTTAGATCAAGGATACTTTAAGTCGCTTCAAGATTTGTATCTTTTATATTATTAATCACATTCAGAATTGAATTACTTAATTCTTGAATTACTCTTATCCTTATATCTTCATGAGTAATACTAGAAATAATTATTATCTAAAAGTTAATCAGAGGATATTTTAATAAAAAGTTGTATCCCCTTTCTTATAAAATTTTAGTTATATTTTTAATCATTTTTTACATTTAGATGCTTTTTCTTTATTTTTCTTTTTAGGTGCCATTTTATAATATTCATATGGATATTTTTCATATGGACTTTCAACATTAAAGTACTCCTCCTTTTCCTTAAAAAACATCTATTTTCTTTATTTTCACATTTGAATTGTTATCTTCAAAAATGGATATCTCCTTGTATTTATTTTTTAATAATAACATTGCTTCTTATGACATTAGAGATCAATGAGTATTAATTAATTGATATTAATGATGAATATATTTAAGCAGAAAATTATCTTATATTGATCTTAATAACTAATATTTTACTGTTTCAACAATTATTTTATTTCTTAGAAGAAAGATACTATCTAGACACGTAATTAATAAGGAGAAATAGTATACATCTATGACAAAGATATTGTTATAAGCGTATTTGTGCCAATATATTAAGCATTGTCTGAGCTATATATAAAGACACTGACCTTTCCGATTTTATCTTCACTACAAAAGTTTAGCAAAATTTCTTCATCTTATAAATTTTAAAAAGTTGATTTTTCCTTTAATTATTGTAGAAATATTAATAGTATAGATACAATACCAAATACAATAGTAAAATAATGAATTAGAATGATAGAAATTCATGAAAAACTTAATCAACGGATAGAAGAGCTTTCAAATTTTTTAGGCGTTGATGATTCAAAAGTAACCAATGCCTTTATTATCTTTGGGCTTTATAAATATTTATTACCTTTTCAAAAGCGAAGGGATAAGCTATATAAAGAGGATTTATAGAAAAAAACTGATGAATTAGATGTATTTAAAAATAATTTAAAGAGTTAGATTGATTCCGATTATGATTTAATAGAAATTCTTAAAAAAATCGAAGAAGAATTTGAGAGTAGATATCAAAATAAGACCTTTACCACATCAGAAGAATGGCGAGATGCATTTTTAAATTATTTAGAAGCTCCTGTTGAGCAAGAAATAGTACAAGTAGAGGTGATTACAGAAGAAAGGGAACCCATTACTCCATTATTAAAAAGAAAACTTACAAGAAAAAACCTGAAAAGTGACTAAATGAGATTTATTTATTTCGTTATAAATAGTATCGAATTTAGTACCTACAGCTGTGTTTTTTTGTCGTTCTTGGGTTTTCCTTTGCAAATTCCAGCCACACACAAAGGAAGAGCCCAACCTATACCCCATATTACACTGCTAAGAAGAGATGAAGTTAAATTTTGTCCCTGATAAATTAATTCTAAACTTCTGGATAGCCACACAAAAAAACCTAGATGTAATCCTCCCAGAATTAAACCCTTCCTTGTGTTGAATTTCTCATTTATATTTTTTAACTTTTTTCTCAATTCATATTTGCTAAATT
The DNA here is from genome assembly GCA_964435435.1 of uncultured archaeon. Lineage (GTDB taxonomy): Archaea > Asgardarchaeota > Lokiarchaeia > Sigyniarchaeales > SOKP01 > Loki-b32. The sequence continues at coordinate 22,165 of CAYSZJ010000054.1, read as the reverse complement.
ACATCACCTATTTCTTTTAGCAAAAAAATTAAAAAGATTTTCTATTTCACACGACAATAAGTAAATTAAATTTATAAAAGAATCGTTAATTATAAAGAATTTGGTAAATTATTCTGAGCACAATAAACTTCTAACATATCCAAAAGACATGCCCGTCTCTCCAACGTGATATCAGGATCTTCAACTAGATATATTTTTGGAATAAAATCTTTAAGATTAAATTTCACAACATCGTTTTCAGAAAAATCAGGAACGTTCGAATCTCTTAAGATTTTTAAACAATTAGTTTCAAGTAATTCTTTAAATTTCGTAGGATCAGGTAGTTTTTTCTTCTTATTTTCGATTTCTACTTTTAGATTTTATATATTTGATTCAAGCTCTTTTATTTTTACTTTATTTTCCTCGATTGCATCAGGAATGATCATTATATTTTTAAGATTAGTAATTTCATTATTAATTTCTGCTTTTTTCTTTTCTCTTGTAAGTAATAGCTTCTTCATTTTTCATGTTATCTCAACCCTTCTATTGAAAAAACTTAACTAATAGTATTATTATTACTTTGATCTTTATAAAAAAAACTCTATAGTAGTATAAATAATTATACTTTAATTCCCTTAAACCATCATATTGCAAAATATATTACTTTAGGTGTAGATAAGAGTGACTAAAACTGACAAATTTAAATTGCTGATTTACTGACAAATAATATTACTACTAACAAGATATTAATAAGAAAAAAAAAGAATATTTTAAATTTTTCAATTTACTAAATGGGAGGGGGGTCTCCATTCTCTTTTTTTACCAATTTTATATATTATATAAGCTGCAAGTCCATATGAAGATATCACTACTAGTAGCAGAATTCTACCTCTTAATACTGCAGGTAAAGCTTGTAAGGGCGCCCACGGGGCAGTAATAAGTACATAGCCAATAAAAAGCCAAATAGGACAACCTAGAGCCAATGTGCCACATCCTACTAATATTATTTTCGTAAAAATCATTTGGTGTTTTGATACTCTAAAATATTTAAAAAAATAATATACCAAAGCCAAGATTAGTGGGTTCAAAATTGTTGAAAAGATTGCTGTCATCAAACTTATAATTCCGATAAAAAATAACAACCAAAATATTATTGTTCCACCTATAAAAGCTCCTAAATTAACCCATAACCAGTTTTCATTAAATCTTTTCCAAAAATTCTTGATCTTTTCTTTTGTACTCCTTTCTGTTGTATTCTTTTCCATTGTATTTATTATAATCACCTCCTCACGAACATATCATTAGCAACAACCAAAATACTGCCCAGATAGAGTTTGAAAAAAAAATTTATTTATTATTTCTAAGATTATAAAAACGGTCTATAGTCTCGCTTCTTACCTAATTGGTCTATTATGTATGCTGCTCCACCTAATGATAATAACATAATCAAGATGGTAAGTATTCTTCGTAATATGACGTTAATCTCATGAAAAGGAGCCCAAAGTGCAGCAAAAAGAATATAATTGACGGACATGAATATCAGAAGTCCTAAAGCTAAACCACCCCCAATTACCCATATTAATCTATAGATAGTTCTACTATTTAATTTTCTGATATAGAAGATACCAAATAGAAAAATGGGAGCTATGAAAGTGGGAAGAACTACTTCTATTAAAGAAAAACATCCTCTGAAATACTCGATCCAGGCTATTGATGTTATACCTATGTAAAACCCGATTATAACCCATAACAAATTCTCTTTAAAATTTTTCCAGAAATTCTTAATCTTTTCTTTTGTATTCCTTTCTTTCATATTAATTTCCTTTTCATTCATAATATCAGCTCCTTATAATCATATCATTAACAACAACCAAAAACTACACATGCTGCACGACAAGAAAGTTGTAAAACTAAAGAATAATACATAATATATACGCAATAAGGGCAAGCTGGAAGATAAACGGCGCACGCAGCAATACATCCGCCGACAACGATCGCCTCACAAAATAGCACACACCAATAACAATTTTAGCAGTTTTATCGGCAGGAAGAACTTTCATTATTCACAAACCAGATTAAATTAATCGGATTTAATAATATTCTTTTTTATTGTTTTTGATTTAGCTTGATGTAATTGATCTCTATTAATAATATTTAATTAATTTTATGTTATCAATTCATAACTCCTTATTTAAATTAGATTTGAATCTAAATAATTAACGCATTAGTAGATATGAAAAGAGCAAATGTTATAGAAATTTTCTAATAAAAGAATTATGGGTTTTAAGAAAACACCTGAGTAATATTTTCCTCTATCATTGAAATTTCTTTAAGCACTTTCTTAAATTCTTCTTTAGGAATTTTGTTTCTATTAAGCAAGGTTTTAGCAAGTGTTTTATATTTTTCAATAATTTCAGGCTCAGCAAAATTTTGGAGTTTCATACAAAAAGAATAAAGATAAGAATAAGTTTCTGCATACTTAGAATATTCTAAAGATTCTTTAAGTTTGTCTAAATAGTATTGTAACCTAAGTTTTCGATCTTTAATCTCATCTTTTAGCGATTTTGCTTCTGTTTGATACTCAATAAATTTTTCATCATCTCTAAGTTTCTCTGAAATCTCAATTAATTTCATAGAAATGTCGTATTTATTTAGATAATTTCCCTCAATTATATACTTTCCATTAAGTTTTTCCATTTCTTTTAATAAATTCTCTCTTAACTGCTCAGATAAGGCTCCTTTTTGTTCCCAGATCGATTTTAATATAATACTTTGGTTAGCAGTTAAAGAAGATTCAGAGATCAATTTTTTATTAGAGAGAATTAGTTGTATTATCTTTAAATCAAACATTTCAAGCTTTTCTGGCTCTTGGTCCCAATTAATAAATAAATCTTGATGACTTAATACAATATTTATTATTTCAGAGATCAGTTTTTGCGCTTCCTTTATATCCGCTTTATCAACAATTATTACCAAATCAGATATTATCTCAGGAATTCTGGTAATTAGAACAAAATATTCCCCTAATTCAATTGTGTTTAATGACTCTGTGCTACTCAATGTTAACTCAGACACAAAAGTTTGTAATGCTGAAAAAAAGGAACTAAACATTTCCATCTTTTCATCGCTCTGAAAATTCTTATTGTATAATATGTTTTTCGAAACACTTTGAAAAATATAGAGAGAATGAATCATGATTTCTCAGTTTAAAGATATTTAAATTAACTTTGTTGTATTTCTATAAAAATATATTCAATCTATATTAAAATCAATAAAGATGAAAAATTTATAATTTTTCTTTTCCAAAAAACATATACTAAAGCATAATATCTGCTTTTCTCAAATTCTCCAAATAATAAAAAGCAGATTTATATTGTTTAAAATAATATATTATAATTCTATTATATCACAACTAATATTTCGTATTAATCTCTCTGCGGATAGTGGATCTGTTTTATATGTATAAAGAATTTTCTTTGTCCTTAGTTTCAATTTGACAAAATCTTTTAAACGCTTTACACGACAATGAATCGCGTATTCTGATAATTCTAAGAACTTTTCTTCATCAAATACTTCTCTAGGCATAATTTTTCAACAAAATTTTGACATAATAATTGATAGTTAGATCTATTCTTTATAGAATTTTAATTTTATCTTATTCTACATTTATTTAATCATAAATTTTATTTGGAATCGCATGTTTTAGAAATCATTCTTGATAGGTTAATAAGTAAGTTACATTTCAAAGTAAAAAACATAAAGACTGAGTAAAAATGCCGATTGACGATCCAGTGAAACGTAGAATAGCGAGATACCACCTATTGGAAAAATCAGTGTGTAGACGATGTGGTGCCCTAAACCCAATTAAAGCCAAAAAATGTAGAAGATGCCATGGAAAAGATATACGACTAAAAAGAAGAGAACTTACTAAATAGTTTATAATTATTTATATTAGCTAAATTTTTAACTTTTCTTTAAGAAAATACAGTTTATTTGCTACTTTTATATTAGATTTTTATCTCAGAATAAAAAATTCGAAAACTTTTTTAATTTTATGACTTAGAGATCTATATAAATAAATAAGTATAAATTAAAACTCAAAAAAAATATTCAAAATAAAATTTACAAGCAAGGTGAAAAATTAAAAATGGCACAACTTGGCGGAACACCTGTTCTCATTATGAGAGAAGGAACTGAACGACAGCGTGGACGTGATGCAATGTCAAATAACATTGCGGCAGCAATAGTTATTGCCGATGCTGTTCGAACCTCACTTGGACCTCGGGGAATGGATAAAATGTTAGTTGACCAATTTGGGGATGTAGTAATCACCAACGATGGCGCTACTATTTTAAAAGAAATCGATGTTCAACATCCTGCCGCTAAAATGATGGTTGAAGTCGCAAAAACTCAAGATTCTGAAGTTGGCGATGGAACAACAACATCAGTTGTTCTTGCAGGCGAATTATTAAAAAGAGCCAAGAAACTTATAGAGCAAAAAATTCACCCTACAGTAATCACTGAAGGTTTTCGTAAAGCAGCAGATAAAGCAATTGAAATACTTGATAATATGTCGGTAAAAAGCGGTATTGATGACGAGGAAGGATTGAAAAACGTAGCAATGACGTGTATGTCATCAAAAATCGTTTCAGAATCAAAAGAAATGTTAGCTCAGTTTTGTATGGATGCTATTAAAGCAGTCGCCGAAAAAGATGATAATGGAAATTGGATGGCTGATATTGAAAAAGTCCAAATTCAGAAGAAAGAAGGAGATTCAATTGATGATACGGGACTAATCAAGGGTATTATTCTTGACAAAGAGGTTGTAAGCCCCGGAATGCCAAAGAGCGTAAAAGACGCAAAAATCTTACTATTACAAAGCGCGATTGAAATAGAAAAAACTGAATTCGATGCTAAACTTCAAATTACTAGTCCAGAGCAAATTCAGCAATTCTTAGATGAAGAAGAAAAAATGTTAAGAACTATGGTTGAAAAAATTGAAAAGTCTGGAGCTAACGTCGTAATTTGCCAAAAAGGAATTGATGATCTAGCTCAACATTTTCTTTCAAAAGCAGGAGTTATGGCAATAAGACGAGTTAAAAAATCAGATATCGAAAAACTCTCAAAAGCTACCGGTGGTATGATCTTTACAAATCTAGATGATGTGACTCCAGAAAAGCTAGGATATGCTGGATTGGTAGAAGAACGAAAAATTATGAATGACAGTTGGATTTTTATTGAAGAATGTAAAGATCCTAAATCAGTGGTAATTCTCATTAGAGGAGGAACTGAACATGTCGTTGATGAAGTTGATAGAGCAATTCACGATGCACTTTGCGTAATTCGAGATGTCGTAGAAGATCAAAAAATTGTTGGCGGTGGCGGCGCTCCAGAAATCGAGACTGCGATTCAATTACGAGAATATGCCTCTACATTAGGCGGACGTGAACAACTTGCGGTTGAAATATTTGCTGATTCACTTGATATCATCCCAAAAACCTTAGCTGAAAACGCAGGCCTAGACCAAATTGATACTTTAATGAAATTACGCGCATCTCATCAACAAGGAAATAAATTCGCCGGACACGACTTAGATACGGGAGATGTTATTGATGATATGATGAAAATTGGTGTTGTCGAACCAACCATCGTCATAGCTCAAGCTATTAAAAGTAGCACCGAAGCAACCTCCATGATTTTGCGAATCGATGATATTATCGCTAGCGCGAAGTCTGCAATGCCCCCAATGCCTCCTGGAGGTATGCCGCCTGGGATGGGCGGTCCTGGTATGGGAGGTATGGGAGGTATGGGAGGTATGCCTCCTGGTATGATGTAAATCTAATCATTTTTTTTAATTTATTTTTTCTTTTTATTCATTTAATTTATCTAATCAGAATTTTAATTAATTTGAGACATAGATATATTCTAAGGGATTATTCTTTCTATTTTTAAAGTTACATTTCCTTTAATTTTTTAGCGATATTTTGGGCGAGTTCGCACCCAACAATATCTATTCCGTTAATCGCCCATTTTAGTTGCTCCTTTATTTCTTTTGAAGTCACAGACTTTTTTAAAATGGTTAAATCAACTCTCACTTCTACTAACAAATTGATTACTTCGTCTATAGTCATATATTTTGTTTCTTTTTTTTCTTTTATTTCATTTTGTGTTATTATCATTCAACTCCAATTTTTTTATTGATTTATTAGTTGTATAGATAGATCTATTTAAACAAAAATTTCTTTGATCAAATAGTTCAGACGGAATTTTCATTCACAATTGCACTTTAAATATTTGTTTTGAAATACATTTTAAAAAAGATATTAATTCAAAAATGGTAAATGAAGAGAAAACTCCTTATGGGTATATTTATCGAGCTATTAATCGTTTAAATGGAAAGAATTACATTGGACAAACGGTTACCAGTCGTTGGGGGGAGGATAAGAACTCTATGGAAGAACGTTGGAAAGAAGAGATTCGAGAGGCTTATGCGAGACAAAGGAGAGGAATGAATCTTCGTTATGTTGAAAATGCTATAATTAAACATGGTTCAGAAAATTTTGAACTAAAAGAGGAGTGTGTCGCCAATAGTCAAGAAGATTTGGATGAAAAAGAAACACATTATATAAAAGAATATGATTCAATGAATCCAGATAAAGGTTATAATATGAAAGAGGGGGGATTAGGAGGTAGGTTAAGTGAATTTGCAAAAGAAAAGTTAAGTAAAATAGGAAAAGAAAAATGGCAAAAAGATCCTGAATATTACAACAAGCAGGCTAAGGAAAGGAGAGAAAGAGCACAAGATCCTGAATGGATAGAGAAGATGACAGATATAAATAGAGAACGAGCAAAAGATCCTGAATGGCGGGAAAAGGTTAGCAAGAGTGGAACAGAAAAATGGAAAGATAAGGAATATCAAGAAAAGCAAACTAACGAAAGGAGAGAAAGAGCAAAAGATCCTGAATGGATAGAGAAGATGACTGAGGTAAACCAAGAGATAGCAAGGAATCCAGAAACTCAAAAGAAAATGAGCAAATCGCTTTCACAGAAATGGCAAGATCAAAAATATCAAGAAAATGTTAGTCAGGGTTTAACAGGAAAATGGCAAGAGTCTAAGTACCGAGAGAGGCAATTCAAAGCACGTATTGATGGAAAAAGGGAGATCACAGATAAAGGAGAATTCTTAAAGGATATTCAGAAGATGAAAAAAATGGATTTAAATATTAAATACGATATGGACGGTAAATCTATTAATAAAAGAATAAAAGAAATGATTGGGCATCGTGGGGTAAACAATTTTTCAGAAGCAAAAGATTATCTTAAGGATAAAAATCTTGATGAGGTAGTAAAGGATATTAAAGAAACGCAGAATGAACAATCTCAAAAATTTGAGGGAAAAAAGGAGATCTCAAATAAGCGAGAATTTTTAGAAGATATTCAAAATATGCAAGCAAAAGAAATCAGTCAAAAATATAACATGAATAGGTCAACTGTTAATAAAAGAATACAAGAGATGTTAGGGGAGCATGGGGTTAAGAACTATACAGAGGCAAAGAATTACCTTGAGGATAAGAATCTTGACGAGGTAGTGAAAGATATTGAAGAGAGAACTTCTGATAAGCAAAGCGAAAAACCAGAATTGGATGAGAAATCTGAAGAAAAAATAGATGAGTTGAAAGAAAAAGGCGATCAAGAGGTAAAAGATAAAGAATCGTCAGAAGGGAAGAGTGAAGATAATAAAGAAGAACCGACTGAGGAAGGTAAAGAAAAGAAAGAGAGACCCTCTGAAGTAGAACAAAAAGAGGAGAGGAGTGGAGAAGTACCTGAACAAAAAGCTGAGGAACTTCAGAACCCACCTATGGTAGGGCAATCAGAAAAACCAGATAGCAATAAAGAGGAATCTAGTGAGAATTCATTTGAAATGGGGCTTGGTATTTCGAAGATTAAGAGGCCACCAAAAAAAGGATCACCTCATTTTGATGAACGCCGTATTTTTGGATATAGTGATAGGAAAGATTATAATGGAATTGAAAAGGTGTTTACAGATAAAATGAAGGATTATGGAGGGATAGCGGATGCCTCAAAGAAGGATGGTAAGGATTACAGCGGATTGGATGAAAAAACCTCGGAAGAGATGGGCAAAGATTTTGATGGGATTGACGAACCTCGAAGTGAAAAGGCAAAAGATTATGACTATATAAATGAAGGTTATGGTGAAGCTGGTGGTGGAAGGGGATGAGATATTGTTTTGGCAGACGCGGATTATGATAACCCAAGCTCCAGAACTGTTTGTACCTCAAGAAGTGCCTGAGAGATCAGTTCCTTTTTATCAGAGACATGATGATTTTAGATCTTTCTTATATGATCCATTTAGGAAGAATCCCTCAGGTGCTTACGGTCTCGAATTGACTGCGAATGACAAAATAGAGGTAGTATTTTTCACTGAGGCAAAATCCAAGCATGATACGATTAAATTAGGGTATGCGTGGCTTTCAAATTTGAGATATAAGTTTACAGGCTTGGATGGAGTTGTTGAAGCTCAGCCGATAACAAATAAGATTCTGGAAGAATGGCAGGATGGTCCATTATTAGAAATTATTCTCCCGATTGGTTATGTTAAAAACAGAATTAATATAATTGAAAGGTTTATTAGTGGATTTTATTACAAGACAAACAATACAATACAATTGATTATTTTATGGCGTAGAGAACCTCGCTTGGAGAAATCCGAAGAGCAATCAAATTTGTATAATATTCGAATTTTTGTAAAATATAAGTTAGAGAATTCCAATCTAAAAGATGAAATTGAGCTTAAAGGGATTTTAAAATTTTTTGCGATGGATATAGAAAATCAAAAGGGCGAGCGCGCACGAGTTTTAAATCATATTAATGTTTCAAATTTAGATTTATTAAGAGGGCACGTGTTCAGGGATGATCATGACTATTTGAAATATTTTGTTCAAGAGGATGTGAATTTCGACTTTCCAGAAAATCTACCTTTACCAAGGCTGCCCATTTTAAAAAACGAGAATGTTAGATATATAGATATAAACGAAAATTTTAAGAAAAAAGCGATAAGGGTAGGATACCATATAAAAAATGGCTTAATCACCAATCATGAAATTTTTGTTCCGATTAATAAGCTTCCTCAAGATGTTGCGATTTTTGGGAAATCTGGTAGCGGAAAAACATATTTTCTTGCTCGATTTATTGATGAACTTGCTAATAAAGCAAAACAAGTTGGAATTTTAGTTCTTAATGTAGCAAAAGAATCTCAAGAAATCTTCTATCGTGACTTTACTAAAACAAAATATTCAGATGAGACATTTTCTGTACCCTATTTTATTGATGCTGAAAAAGAAATCCTAAACAAGCGTCTACAGGAAACTTCTACTTATATCTGTGCGTCATTAGGATTAAAGAATGTTTTTGAAAAAATTATCTATCGAACCGAAATAGGATTTATGGAATTAAAAGGAAGATTGCCAGAATTATTTATTGATTTGCTAAGGGGTGTGGAGAGATATATTATAAATAATCCCTATGGTCCAGAAGAACAAGCTAATTTATTACAGATTTTTAGAAATCGAATGAATACTTTTGATGAAATTGAGGTTCAAACCGTATTAAAACTAACGGGAGGTTTGCCAAGATGGGTTGAAGATTGGTTGAGTGGTAGAAATATCTTCCTTGATTTATCCATGTGCAGCAAATTTGTAAAATTGCTTGTTGTTAACGCGATTTTCCAGCTTGTAAGAACTGTTACTAAAGATAGCGAAGCTGAAGAGTTGAAGCATCTTATTGTTATTGATGAAGCTCATGCGATTTTGGAAAAACCTATCACGACTAACAGCGATGATGCCGATTTCATTATGAAAGAACAAATGGCGAAAATATTCTCTGAATTATTGAAAGAATATCGAAGCCGAGGTGTAGGATTTATAATTGCCGACCAGTCTCCTTCCCAATTATTTGAGGATGTTACCTCTCAACCGAGTATAAAGGTTATTTTTAGGCAGGATTATCCTAATAATCTTCTTTTTTAGGAGGGTGCAACACGGGGAGGGAGAGAATAATTCTCCATAAAAGTTTTTCATCGAACTCTTATGAGACTGAAATCCAAGTATGTGGGATAAAAATCATAAGGGCATCTAAGTTAGGGCTTAACACAAGATATTGATCGATAGAGTACCATAATCCACATATATTGCCACAGTAATAACCATAATCTAAATACATTTCAATAAAAATAACATTACTCAATAATATTGTAGTAGTATCACTGTAAACGTATGATAATTGCGTGAAATTCAAATACCATGCAATATCAGCCCTCAAATAATTTTCTACTGATAACAGTGATTGATTGTTTTGATCTTTTACATTAAATATCGTATTGTTACTATAAGATAAATATAAGTTAGAATTATCCTCTGCGATAAAAAAATATCTCAAAAAATGTTCATAAAACATTTCCCAGTGGAATTTCGTGTCATTCTCAATTCGACCCTTCAGATATCGTATAAAATCCACATCAATAAAATTTTCAAATTCATCATCTCGTTCTCTATAATTATTCAAATACACTGTATAATTTAATGTTTCGACTTTAGTTATGATTTCCTCTCTATTTGAACCTTGTACATCGTAATCAATTAAGTAATAGATTCTTGATTTAATTACAGTTAAATTTAAAATTACAGGAAAAAAAATAAGCCCCAATACAAGAAGACTGATTAATAATAACCTGATTTTCATTATATTATCTACTTTTCTTAACTTACTATTTATTCTCTTATTAAACAATTAATTTTTAGTCTTTAACATTATATATTTTAGAAATCTTCCTACTACCATATATAGCATAAATAAAAATTACGAAAAATGATAAAATAAAAACTGGAAAGCTTGATTCGATTAAGTAGTGTACAGGAGGGATAGATGATAAATTCATTAAATATAGAATAAAAACTGTAAAAGGCATATACAGAAAGTAAATTATTGGAACTAATATGATTGTTCCGAGAGAGATCATAAAGTAATGCCTACAGCATTGTTCACAAAAATATCCCTTTACATTAAATATTTTAATGGGTGTTAACCCTGAACTATTTTTTGTAAGCATTTTAGTTGGTATATGAGTTTGACACTTATAGCATATTGTTTCATTATCACCGATTTTTTCACTGAACTTTTGGGTTATTGCTGTTTTTTTAATTAAATCATAAGATATGTAATACCATATAATAGTATTCATAAAAATGAATGAAATTAATAAAATTATCAGCCAGAAAATTTCAATTAAGGCTAATTCTTGATAAATTGGAACTAAAGAACCAGGAAAAAAGTCTGGACCTAAAGGACCAGAATAATACTCTTTAATTAAATCTAGATAAAAAGCTGTCAGTATGATTATTACGATAAAGCATGATAAAAATCCTAGAATTAAAAACTTTAACAATAATAGTGTTCGGTTTTTTGTCCTCTCTAATTCATTAGATAGATTATGCATATAATCTTGATTCTTTATAGATTGTAATTAAAGTCTTTAATTAAAAATAGGAATGATATTATTTATTAAATTTTTCTTTTAATGAATTCTCCATTATAGTTATTCATTAAACCGATTTCCTTATTAGATGATGATTGGAGATTATTAAGAGAATTAGAATTTTTACCAAGCAAGAGATCTAGAGTTAATTTTGCGACGGGAGAGCCTGTAGAGAGGGAAAATTTCTTTACCATAAGTAATTCATAATAATATGGTTTTTAACTCCATTTAGCATATTCAATTCGAATCAATTCTATTTTCATATAATTTTACCATTAGTTTTAAGACTTTCTAAAATAAAAATCAATATTATAATCAAAAAAGCAGCAGATTCTACTGAAGAAGTTTTTGATAATTTCTAATTGCATTCATTAGAATACATAAAAAATATTGGAAAGCCTGAATTATTGAATAATAGAATCAACCTCTTCAAAATGAGAATTATATATTTCGTTAACAATAGTATCGATTTTAATACCTACTGCTGTGTATTTTTGTCGTTTTTGGGTTTTCCTCTAAAAATTGCAGCCAGACACGGAGGAAGCGCCCAACCTATACCCCATATTATACTGCTAAGAAGAGATGAAGTAAAATTTTGTCCCTGATAAATTAAGTGAAAACTTCTAAATAACCACACAAAAAAACCAAAATGTAATCCTACTAGAATAAAAGCCTTCCTTGTGTTGGCTTTCTCATTTATATTTTTTAACTTTTTTCTCAATTCATATTTCTTAAATTAGATCACCTATTTCTTTCAGCAAAAAAATTGAAATGATTTACTATTTCATAAAATTAGATGCAAATCAAACTTAAAAACTTATAATAAAATGTAATTTTTATAATCATAAACTATCATTAGTATAGAAAGGAAAATTTAAAATCCGAGAGAAATAACAAAATTAGCTGAATGAAACACAAAAAAGAAAGAATTGAAAAAATATCAATAAAAAATTTAAGAATAGAACTATCATCACTAAAGAAAGAAAAATTAAAAACTCTAAGTTTAAAATTGAATGAAATTGATGGAGAAACAAAAGAAAAAATCAAAAACATTAACATTGAGATAAAAAAATTACAAAAAGAACTATCTGTATGAAAGAAAACTACCTCGACATAACAACTATATTATGTAATATTAAAGAGAATTCAAATAATTCAATTACACTTTCATTATATATTTATTCTTGATAAAAGAGTCTGTTGTTAATGACTGGTAAAAAATTCAAAGAAGCTGAATTATTATTAAGGATTTATGAGCTTTATTCTTCTGATCCCATGGTTGATGCATTTACTTGGTTCTATAAAGATTTCCAAGTAGTTGATTTGCAAGATTATAACAATCGATATCCTTTAGGTAGTGAAGGGAGAAAATATTTTAACCGTCTTGCCAATCTTTTTGACCTACTCGGTATATTTATTGAGAGAAAATATATTACTAAAAAACTTATTATTGGATTCTGCCCAGATGATGTAAAATCTTTCTGGGAAAAAACAAAATTATTAATTTCCCAAATGAGAAGTAAATGGAACGATCCAACACTATGGGTTGGTTTAGAGACTTTGAATAGAGCAATTATAAATTGGGAGGAAAAGTTGAAAAAACAAAAGAGAGTTTCTCTTTAACATTAAGCCCTTTAATTATTTTTTTAGAGGACCTTTTTTATATTCCAGAGTTATGATAAAGCAAATCAGCAACTAACTCATCTTGATATATTAACGCATATTGAAAAACAAGGCTTTAAACATTTCAATGTTATTTTTTAAATATAGAGATTTATTTTAGAATTTTAGATATAAAATAGACAGTTTACTTAAAAAAATCAAAAATAACCTTTGATTTAGAAGATTCGAAAATGATAGTTAGAGGAGGAATTGAGTAAATTAATAGACTTAATTAATTATTATAATGAAATATTTAAAGAAGATAAAAAATTAAGAGATTTCATAAAAAAAAATTAAGTAAAGAATTATAAAATCGCTTAAAATCTAGTTTTTACAAATTGAATTATTAAAAAGATATGGAAATAAAAATCCTTTAGTTTCATGATAAGGAGGTAAAATCTTGTATATCAGTAGTTTGGGTTTGCATATAACTGATCAATGCAATTCGTCTTGTCAACATTGTGCATACCATTGTGGACCTGACATTAAAGGAGTGATGAATTTTGGAGATGCGAAACGTTACTTATATCAATCAGTGAAGCAATCCGTAGAAATCATTTGTATCAGTGGAGGAGAACCATGTTTATTTTTTGATCTAGTAACTTCTATTATACGGAAGGCAAAAGCATTGAATTTTTCAAATATTTGGCTCTTTACTAATGTATTTTGGGCAAAAAATCCAAATATTACAAATAATAAATTGAAACAATTGAAAGTAGCCGGATTGACAAAGTTATGTTTGAGTGCTGATGGTTTTCACCATGCTTTCGTCCCTACTTCTAAAATTCAATATGCTTTAACTTCTGCGCGTAATCTTGGATTGGAAATAATGCTAGATGTTCGGTTCCTTGGTTCCCCACAAGATAATAATATGCTGAATAAACTCACATATCAGATATTAGAACAACTTGGAAATCTTGATGATGTGGAGGTTATACAAGGCATACCTTTATATATTGGTCGTGGAGCTGAAAAATTATTATCCTATATACCAAAAATACCTGGAATTCCTAAAGGTAGTTGTTCGGGTCCATGGGTGGGTGGAACGTGGGAAAATCCATCTGGTATAGATGTGGATTTGTATGGTGAAGTTACTCTTTGTCCAGGCATAAGTATTGGTAATACTAAAAAACACTCTCTTTATAATATTTTAAATTATTATAATCCTCAAGCTCATCCCATCATCAATAAATTAATGGTAGACGGACCCAAATCATTGGTGAAAATGGCTCAACAAAAGGGATACTTACTTCAAGTTGGTTATATTAGTAAATGTCATCTATGTTATGACATACGTAAGTTTCTTCATTCCCTCTATCCATTGGAATTAGCACCCAAAATTTGTTATTGGAATGGAAATAAATAAAGATTTTCATTTTTAGTTTGTATCGATTCATCCATTTTGAGATGATAATGAAGGAATTTTCTGTTATCTTAATATTAATTCTTCTGATCTTACAGTTAAGATAATTAAATTACTTTTATTTCATAATGGATATTTAAATTAATAAAAAAAAGATTAATCAAATGAGACATGCTTTCTTATTTCCCCATGAAATTTAATTAAGTCATCATTAAATTCATCTCCTAAACCTATCACCTATTTGATATTATTGAGATTTTAGTATTTTTAAAGTTATTTAGGATTTTTATATATTCTTTTATGTATTTTTGTTTAAAAAGTAATTATAATAATTCAATTTATAAAATTTAGAATGTTCTTACTTTTAAATTTGATTTCAATTTAGCTATTGTATCTACAACCCTTGATTTTATATTATTGAAGTCTTTCAGTTCTTTCAGATTTAAATTTATTACTTTAATATCTTTCTGAGTAATTCTATTTCTTAATAACCTTTCAAATTCCTCACATTTTTGTTTAGAATATGAAAACACATTATAAGTATATCCTTTTTTAAGTGACAATGAGTAGCTAGAGAAATAGTAATGAAGTTTAGCTAAATCTCTAAATATTTTCGCTCTATCAGGAGGTTTAAATCCGTAATATTTCACCTCTATAAAAATAGTAGGCTTATAATTCAAAAATATTAATATATCTGGAATTTTTTGTGAGGCCTTCAAATAAAAAGTGTTGTAAATTTTCCATCGAGTATCTTTATATGCATTAATTTTACTTTTAAGGAAGGTAACGAATTTACACTGAAAATCAAACTCATTTAAAATATTAAAATTAATTATTTCACGGGTTATAAATAATTTTGCCCTTTTTTCAATGATTTCATAAACATCTTCTATAAATAAAGATAATAATCCCATAATTAATTTGAATCCTCTAAAAACGTGCTTATCAGCACAAATATTGTTGCTTTAGCACTTGTATTAGGCGAAAGGTCTAATTTTTTTTTTAATTTTCTCACATTATCCTTCTCTAATTCAAGTTTAATTGAGACAGTCTCTTTTTGCTCACGAATTTGTCTTAAATCTTTTTTTGATCTCTTAACTGATTTTTGCAATTTAGATGAGATATCATTCTTCGACGTTTTGATACTTTTTTTTGGTTGGTTAGTAAAGTTAGAGCCTTCTATTGGTGTTCTTTTAATAGATACAGCCTTGATTGATAAAGGTTTTTCTTGTTTTAATTTTCTTTCTTTATTATTTTCTATTTCTTTTTCATCTTTTTTTTCTTTTTTTAATGCTTGTTTATGATCAAAATGTTCGTCAACCTTTTCATTATTTACTTGTTCTTTTATTAAAATATCCTTGACTTTAGATTGAATTACTTCCATATTTTTCTTTTCTTCCTTTTCTTCTTCCTCCTCTATCTCTTCATCAATAGTTGGTAAAAATCCGGTCTCAAGAAAATGTTCGACCATTTTTTTCAGGTATCCGGGTTCGTCTTTTGATTTACCTAATAAATTACTAAACGCTTTGATTGCTTCATTGAATTCTTTATTACGAGATTGTAAATTTTCTATTCCTGCCACGTCTCCTTCATATTTTTCCAAATCATGAATATGTTCATTTTTTAATATAAAAAATGGGATTAGTATATTTCTTAATTCTTCTTTATCAGCTTTTGACAAATTTTTCCATTTTTTAGGATCAATATCTGGATAAAGCTCAATTCTATTCCTCGATTGTCCTATTTCATTTAACAAGTACTCAAATTTCTCATCCTCAGATCTTTCAATAAAATCATATGAAAAAATTTCAAAAATAAATCTATTACCCCCTAATAGATGATCTAATGGAAATATGAATCTTTCCACTAATATTATTATAAAATCCAATATTTTCTTTTTTAACACACTCTCAGAGTTAAATCCTTTTTTTGTTGGTATTTTCCAAGGAATATATTTATTCCATTCTCTTTTTTTTGATTTAAAAAACAATAAAATTGATAGATGGTTAAAAAGTGATCTTTGTTCTAGTCTTATTCCTGTTGAACTAACATTATATCCAACAGATGTATCTCTTCTATTTCTTTCAAATAATCTACCATTTCCCCACATGCAAACACCTTTAAACTTTGCATAATTATGATCTTTACCAAAAGGATTAATTCCACAATATGCATTAACTAATATTGAACATTTTTTTCCATGTTCATCATTAAATATCAATTCATAATCTTGAACAAATATTGGTAAACAATATGGATAATGAGAGAAGGAATTATTTATTTCAAAGAAATCAAATTGCACTTCTAATTCTTTAGAGAAAAATGGATTAATTTTAATTGACACATTATGACCCAAATCATAAATTTCTGAAGCTTTTTTCCAATATGTATCCTCTATTTCTGCTTTTAATTCTTCATATAAGGTGATATCGTTTGTGGTATATTTATAGACATTTTTAATCTCAAATACAGTCCAACCTTTATCCAAATTTTTTATACCATCAAATTCCTTGCTGACCTTTTCTTTCAACACCCATTTTTCACTATTAAAGAAATTTTGGTCTATAGGAATTGAAAATGGTTTCCCTTCTTTATGATAAGAGTATACTGTTACATCAGAACCAAGACTATAACAGGAATATAAAAAAGCTTCTCCCCGAGTACCAATCATATCATTAGATTTATTATTCCCAGATTCACCAGGCTTAACAAGTGGAATTATATCGTTAGGATGAATACCACCTGAATTTTCTCTAATTAATAATGTGCTTTGATTATTAACATCATAAAAAATTATCTCTATTTTTAACGGATGATCTAATGTCCCAGCTTTTAAATTTTTAATATAATTATCAAAAATGTTATCCAAAAACTCAATCAATGCCATTTCTGGAGAAATTAGAAGACTTCTATTTTTAATAATTTCCAAAGATGGATAATTTTCTATATCTTTTTCATCTACAGCATTATCATCCTTGAATCGAGGTTTTAAATTTATTATTTTTTTTTCTTTTTCAAAAAACGCAATACTTTTTTCAGGATAGGCTTTATGTAAAGCTTCTATTGAATAGTCCTTAGTCAATCTTTCTTTTGTTACTGATGTTAATTCATCCCATGCTAATTTTATATCGTCCATAAATTAAATCCATATTTTTTTTTATACAATTTGATAATAATGTCAATAAAATAATAAAATCTTATCTTATTTAATTGAAAAGAGTGATAAATTTCTGAATATTTTATGTCCATAATTACAAGTATTTAAATAATATTTAAAAAAACTGATATTAAGGGATGGTTATTAAATTGTAAATAAATAAAATTTGAAAATCAGATGTATTGATTTAATTTCTAGGAGATTTCTATTGGACATCTTAGTATAATATAATGGAACATTGACGTTGATGACTAAACTCTTCACATCTTTAATTTTATATTGATTATTTTAATTTTTTACATTTTCAATTAAGAAAATAATTCTTCAACTTCTTTGAAAATCTTTTTTGCTTTTTTTTTTATTCCTAATATCATGTAGCAAATTCCTAAATAAATATAGCATTGTCTATTATACATATAGTTTGAAAGTGAAATTTTAAAATTTTCAATTGGTTTTTTGTATTTTCTTAGTTCCATATAGTTTTTCCCCACAAAATTCTCCATAAAAGTTTTTCATCGAACTCTTATGAGACTGAAATCCAAGTATGTGGGATAAAAATCATAAGGGCATCTAAGTTAGTGCTTAACACAATATATTGATCGATAGAGTGCCATAATCCACATACATTCCCACAATAATAACCATAATCTAAGTGTATTTCAATAAAAATAGCATTATTCAATAATATTGTAGT
This sequence comes from uncultured archaeon, assembly GCA_964435435.1. Lineage (GTDB taxonomy): Archaea > Asgardarchaeota > Lokiarchaeia > Sigyniarchaeales > SOKP01 > Loki-b32. The sequence goes on along the minus strand of CAYSZJ010000054.1, from coordinate 3,759 downwards.
AATATCACTGTAAACATATGGCAATTGCGAGAAATTCAAATACCAAGAAACCTCATTCCAATCATAATTTTCTACTAACAATAGTGAATAATTATTTTGATCCTTTAAACTAAATATCGTATTTTTATTATAAGTTAGATATAATTCAGAATGTTTCTCAGCGATAAAAAAATACCTTAAATAATGCTCATATGACATTTCCCAGTGGAACTTAATGTCATTCTCAATTTGGTTTTTCAGATATACTAATGAATCTGTATCAACATAATTTTTGTATTCGCCATATAACTCCAGATAATTATTCAGATATGCTGTGTAATTTAATGTTTCGATTTTATTTATGATTTCTTCTCTATTAGGCCCTTGTACATCGTAATTAATAATATAACATATTCTTGACCTTATTACAATTAAGTTATTTAATACAGGATATAATAATATACCCACTACAAGAAGACCGATTAATAATGACCTATTTTTGATTATTTCATTTACATTTTTTAATTTAATGTTAGTTCCCTCACTAATTCATGAATTTTTGCTCTTTACTACCATATATTTTCGAGATCTTAATATTAACATGTATAGCATAAATGACAAATATGAAAATCATTAAGATGAAAACTGGAGAGATTATTGAGGTTAGATAATCAATAGATTCAGGTATGATTGATAAATTTATTCCAAATAGAATAAGATCTATAAATAGAATGCACAGAAAATAAGTTATCGGAATTAATATAATTGTTCCAAGAGAGATCCATGAATACTTTAGATAGCAGTCTTTACAAAAATAACCCTTTACGCTAAATATTTTAATGGGTTTTATTTCTTTACTATTTTCTTTTTTAAAGTTATCAATATGTCTCTCAATTCCACACGTAAAACATATAATATCATTAACATCATTTTTTTCAGCGAAATTCAGGGTTTTTATTGATTTTTTATTTAAATTATAAGAGATATAATACCATACAATATTATTCATAAAAAAAAATGAAAGTAATAAGATTATCATCCAGAAAAATTCAATTAAAGTTAATTCTTGATAAATTAGAGCCAATGAATTAGGATAATACGCTTTAAATAACCCTTGGTAATAAGCTGTGAGTATGATGATCACGATAACGCATGAAACAAATCCTAAAATAAAAAGTTTTATGAAGAATAGTGTTCTTTTTTTTGCCTTCTCAAATTCGCTAAGTAGAATAAGCATATAATCTCGAAGCTTGATAAAGTGTAATATTAAGTCTTTAATTAAGAAAAGTTTTAAAATTACTTTTAAAGTTTTTCTCTCGACAAATTCTCAATTCTATTTAATTATTTATTTCTATGAAAATTCCTTCGAAATCAGACTTTGAATTTACCTTTTCTGCTAATTGAAGAAAAATTATTGTTTAGTTAGAAATTAAATAAAAGAACTTCATATAGTTTGTCAGCAACAGAAAGTATTAATTAGTATAAAAACCCAGATTATTTTAAATATCTTTGAGTAATCTATTGAGTTCAAAATATTTAATACGATTAAATTAAGTGTGGTTTTTAAAACTCTAAATAAATAAAGGATTAAATGCTTAGATTTATGGATACTAATGAATTCTTTTTATATTATCTGATTGTAAATCTGATTTTAACAGGGCTCAATGTAATTTTTTTCATAAGTCGGAAAAAAGAAAACTCAGCTACAATGTTAAAATTGTTAATTTTTGTCTTGTTAGCAATCTCTATAGCTATTTTTATGTTAAATTCATCATCTTTTCTTGACCTAAATTCAGATTCATTAAGAATTTCGAAAGAAGTGTTGATTAGTGATATCTCTCTCTTCTTACTAGGTTTTTTTACTGTGAAGTTTAAAAGGGTTGCCCTAAAGACAAAAAAGAAAGCAAAATGGGGAAAAAAATAGAAGAAAGAAACCTATTATTACTATTATTATAAACATAAGAGAACAGTAGACATAATGTCCAGGATTTTCTAATTTTTTGATGACATCCCTTTCAGAAATTTTTTCTTCTTCTGATTCTTTAGTAGTTTCAGGTGATTTAGCGGATATTATTTTTTTTTTAAGTTTATATACTTTATCAAATTTATAGTCAATTGCTAAACTCTCCTTACATGCTTCTAATGCTTTTTCGTAATCTTGTTTTTTATAATAAGCTTTTGCGAGATAATACCAACTAAATTTAGGAAGATCAACATTAAATATTTGATTAAATGTTGGAAAGCTATTTTTTAATTCTTTTATTTTTAGTTCAGGTAATGTTTTATTATCCAAGTGTTGTTCAAGTGCTTTTAATTTATATGATTTAAAATTTAAAGAATGTTTTAATGCATCAATTGCGTTATCAATTTGGTTTAATTTTAAATATACAATTCCAAGATTAATCCATCTCTCACTCACTTCTGGATCAATTTCTATAGCTCTTTTAATGGAATCTTCAGCTTCTTCAAATTGATTCATTTCAAGGTAGGTTAATCCAATATTATCCCATGAATCAGAGGACTTAGGATTAATTTCTAACGCTTTCTCTAATGCCTGTAAACTTTTTTCATATTCATTCTGGTCTCTATATCCTGCGGCGAGCATGTTCCATACAATGGTATTGTGAGGAAATTCTTCCAATACTAATTTTAAGACATCTATTCTTTTTTTAGAAGTAAATATTCTAGAAAAAATAAAGCCATAATGAAAATTTAAAGGAATTATATATCTTGATCCATGTTCTAGTAATATCTCTCTAAAAAAAGCATATCTTTCGATCTCATTTATATTAATATTCCCAATAAATCCATTTCCTCTATCATAAAGAGTTAGTTTAGATTTTGGAGAAGGGATCATAATATAACCAACATCAGAAATGAGTTGAACTAGATCTTTTAGAATTTCAAAAGATTTATCCAAGGTTAATTGATAGTTTTTTTGATAAATTTTTAAAATTCTTAGAGCGTTGTCATAATCTCCTACTTTATCATAAGAAAAAAATAGGGTATTCAAAGCTTCTTCAAATTTAGGCTCAATATTTAATGCTCGATTACCAGCATCTATTGCTGGTTTATAATCGCCTCTTAAATTATGAACGAAAGCGAGATCACTCCATAATTTAGCAGAATTAGGTCTTATCTCTAATAAAAGACTGTAATAATGAACTGCCTTAAAAAACTTTTTTTTTTTTTGAAGAGTTTGCTTTGCCTTCTTAAGTAATTTATCAAATTTTTTCATCTAAAATCAATGCTAAATTATGAAAATCTTATTTTTGTCTTTATCTTTTTGAATAATAACTTGTACTATAAATTGCATATTTGTCAATAAAAATTTTACTCCCAAGTAAATAATTACACTTCAAAGAATTAAGTGTAGTTTTTAAAATTCTTAGTCAATAAAGATTTAAATGCTTAATTCTGTTCATTCAATTGAATTCTTTTCATTTTATCTATTTGTAAACCTAATTATAACAGGGCTCAATGTAATTTTTTTCATAAGTCGGAAAAAAGAAAACTCAGCTACAATGTTAAAATTGTTAATTTTTGTCTTGTTAGCAATCTCTATAGCAATTTTTATGTTAAATTCATCATCTTTTCTTGACCTAACTTCAGATTCATTAAGATCTTCGGAAGAAATTTTGTCTAGTAGTATCTCTCTCATCTTACTATGTTTTTCTACTGGATGTTTATATATTCAATATCTATCTCTGATGATGATATTGTCTACTAATAGACGCAGATCCCGAAGAGTTGTCGTCTAAGATAAGTGGAGCATCTGCG
>CAYSZJ010000053.1:0-24751 GCA_964435435.1 uncultured archaeon | reverse complement strand
CGAGTTGAGCAAAGAATTATATGCTAGAACTAACTTTTACTGATCATACTCTTATTAATTAAAAATTAAAATAAATTATGTCTTCAAACAATTTAGATTTTGGAGAATATATAGAATTTACCGTCAAGAAACGGTTTGGAATTATAACTTTAAACAGAGTTCATAGATCCAATGCTTTTACAATTGAACAATTAGAAAATTTAAAGAAAGCTGTAGAATATTGCCAGAATAGTGAGAAAATTAGAGGATTAATTTTAACGAATAATGGAACTTCATTTAGCACAGGAATGGATATAGGAGCTATTGATGGAAGTGATCATGATGCCATTAAATATTTAGAATCAACAGCAGCAACCATCTGCAAATTATTATATAATGGTAGACCGGCTATATGCGCTATTAATGGAAGAACGATGGGTGAAGGAGTAGTTTTTTCAATATGTTGCGATTATCGAATTGCTACAAAAGAAAGTTTTTTTCAAACGCCCGAAATCTTTTCCGGAATTTTTACTGGTACTGGTTGTATAATTCTCTTTTCAAAAATTATTGGAATTCCGTGGACTAAAAAAATGTGCATGTTTGGTGAAAAAGTAAGTTCTCAGAAGGCGTTAGAAATAGGTTTAATTGATCAAATTGTAGAAAATAAAGATGAGTTGATGAAAGAAGCCTTGAATAAAGCAAGATTTCTCTTTACAAAAAATCAAACTGTTTTAAATGCTATTAAATTATGTAGTAATCATTTACTTGATAGAACCTTTCATGATGCTTATGAGTTAGAAAAACAGGGATCTGCATGGTATGAATATGAAGATGGAGAACAGCTTCTTAAGGAATTTCGAGAAAAATTCAATTGGAACACATAATAATTTTAATAATTTTTGATTAAATATCATACTCTACTAAAAAAATAAGAGAATGAAAAAAATGTCTTGGGAAGAATATAATCAGCATCCACATACAATTGTAGGGGTCATCGAAAAATGGGCAAAAGAACGACCAGATAAGATTGCATTTATTATATATGACACTGAAAAGCAATATACATTCAAGGAATTCATTAATGCTATCAATGCGATGGCTTATAAACTCTATAATATGGGTTTTAGAAAGGGTGATATTATCGCTACCTCTCTCCCATTTTTGTATGAACATATTGTTTTAGGTTATGCATGTGCGAAACTTGGTGTAATGTGGACGCCGTTCGATTTGAGATTAAAACCCCCGGAAATTATGCAGAATTTAAGTTTATTAAAAGAAAAATGTAAGATGTTTTGTCATCTTGGAAAAACTAAACTTGCGAATTTTGGTTTGATTGGGGCTGCTGTGAAAAAAAATAATCCTTGGTTAGAATATGTTGTACAATTTAGCACTCCTGACGATAAATATAGAGCTGGAATTATCCCTGCTTATCAAATCGCTGAAGAAGCTCAAAATGAGATTATAGAAGCAATGAAAAATCCAGAATCAATGAAACAATATATAGAAGAGTGTGCGAAAGTAGGTGAAGATGATCCTATTATGATTGTATTTACCACAGGATCTACGGGATATCCAAAACCTGCTATGTTAACTAACAAAAGCATAACTTGCCAAAATTTGTGTTTATCAAAAGGTTTTGATGTTGATGAAAATGATAAAATGCTTGTAAATCTCCCTCCTTCTCATGTAGGAGGAACTACAGAACAATTCATGACTCCTATGTTTATTGGGGGAACTTGTGTTATTCTACATATTTTTGATGCCGAAAAAACGTTGGATGCTATCCAAAAATACAAGGTAACGACATTTGGCCAGATCCCAGCAATGTTCGTCATGCAATGGAGATTACCTAATTATAATGACTATGATTTAAGTTCATTAAAATTTGCGTTATATGGTGGTCAAGCAGTAGATAGACCATTTCTCGAAAGGTTATCACAGATGGCTCCCAAATTTGGCAGTGGATTTGGATTAACAGAAAGCTCTGGTTTCTGCACATTTACACCTTTGGATGGAACTGTTGATGATATACTAGCGAGTATTGGAACTGATTATCCAATATATCCTATGAGCATACGAAAACCTATGAAAGAAGATGGCTCAGCTGGAGATGAATTATCTGATGGAGAGATTGGAGAAATTTGTTTTCAAGGCCCTCAAAATTTCTTAGGATATTTTGGAAATGAAAAAGCTACACTAGAAACATTATCTACCAATGGAGTGCTTTATACTGGAGATATGGGCTTTAAAGATGATACTGGATTACATTTATCAGGGAGAAGGAAGTATTTAATTAAGCCAAAAGGATTCCAAGTTTTTCCCCCTGAAGTTGAAGCATTTATTGCTGAAATACCGCAAGTTGAATTTGTAGGTGTTGTTGGAGCAAAGCATGAAGTGTTCACTGACGGTATTGTAGCATATATAAAAGTTAAAGAAGGCCAAACCCTAACAGAAAAGCAGGTTTTCGAGCATTGTAAAGGCATAGCAGCATATAAGAGACCCTCTTTAATAGTGTTTTTAGATGAATTCCCATTAAATAGAGTTACAAAAACTGATTATGTCATATTGAAAGAACGGGTAGATAAAGATATTGAAAATGCTCGAGCACAAGGGGGTTGGGATGCCCAATAAATTATTAATTTTTTATTTTCATTTTATTAATAACTTTTCTATTACCAAAGGAATTTCTCAATAACTATTTGAAATTGCGAAATCTTAAAATCTAAAAGTAGTTTATAAAACTTAGTTATCAATTGATGATAGCCCTAACACATATTAGAAAAAAGGAAAGCAAAAGAATCAACCCCATAAAAAAGATAGATTGATTTAAAACATAGGAAAGGTGATAAATATGACTAATGAAGATGATTCAAAAGTTTTTATTGGTAGAAAGAGGACAATGAACTATGTTATGGCAGCTATGTTTGTTTTGAATGAAAATCCAGTTAAATTATTGGCTCGTGGTCGATCAATTTCGCGAGCAGTTGATGTCGCAGAGATTCTTATGAACAAATTTATCAATGGAAGTAGTTATGGAGAAATTTTGATTGGAACTGAAACTGTAACTAATCAAGACGGAACTTCAAGTAATGTTTCTTCTATTGAGATTGAAATTCTTCCGCCAAAGAAGTAATGAAAGAAAATTCTAAAAAATTCAGGAGAAAATCAGGAGACTTTCTCGTATCTTTTTTTTTATTTTATCTTTTAAAAGTTTCATTATTTAGATATAAACCTATTGTGGTTTTTATCAATAACTGGACTAGAACCTATTTTTTGATATATATTATTTGAAGTAGGATTACTTAAATCGGCATTTAAATAACAAAATTCATTATCTTTTTTTAAACAACATATTTACAAAAATAGAATAAACTGTAAAAAACTTTAAATATTCAAATATTAAAAATAGGAATAGAAAGGTTAAAATCTTAAATGAAATATTATGATAAAAAAAAATATTTAACATCCTTCCTAATAATTGTTTTAATTAATTCACTTCATTCGATAAGAGCTCAAGAAGACACTTTTTCTTTCCTTACATGCACTTCATTAAGCTTAAGTAATTCTATCTCAAACAATTCTATAGACTATCTAATTATTACCACTAATGATTTTGAAAACTTTTTAGAGCCTTTAGCTATGTGGAAAACACAAAAAGGATTAGTTTCAAAAATCGAAACTATTGAAGATATTAAGGAACATTATCAAGGTAGAAATCTTGCGGAAAAAATCAAGAATTGTATAGCCGCTTATCATACTAATAATAAGACTCAATGGGTATTATTAACGGGTGATCACCAACATATTCCATCCCAATATGTAAGAATTTATGATAATTATTCACGAGATGGTGATTACGTAAGTTGTGATACTTATTATGCCGATTTAGATAATAATTGGGATTTGAATAATGATGGGTTATGGGGAACTGATCAAGATGAATTTGATTTTGAAGCAGAGGTTTATATAGGACGATTATCAGCAAATAATAAGAATGAAATGGCTTATTTAGTTCAGAAATTATTAAATTATGAAAAAAATCCAATAATTGGAAGTTGGATGACAAAAGCGATATTTGGTTCATCTATTTTAGCATTTAATGAAGATTGGAATGGGGATGATAATGTAGACTTTGAAGAATGCGATGGAAACCGTTTCAATAATTTTTTGAAAGATCATCTTCCAACGAATTGGAATAGTACTATTCTTGCTCTAACAACTGGTATTAAAGGAACTAACTATTCTTACAATTTTTCTTTAAACTATGATAATTGTAAAAATTTTATGGAATTTGGATTTAATATCGGTTCATTTTCTCTTCATGGGAGTGAAACAGCACTCCATTATGAGGAATGGATTCAAGATGATGACGGAGATATGTTATTTGATTATACTGACGATCCTCTTTTTGGAAATGGAACCCGAATTGATCAATCAATATGGAAACGGTTAATAGATACAAGTTCTTATACAATAGAACCAGAAGAAAATAAATTGGGAATATTGTTTCTTCTAGCTTGTTCTACAGGAACTTTTGATTGGTATGAAGATTGTCTTGCGGAATATTTTCTAAAAAATATAGCAATAGGTTGTGTTGCATCCAGCTATGTAAGTTGGGCAGAAGATCAGTGGTATGAACGTGAACATGGCGGTTGGTTTGCTGAAGGATTAGCTTTTCGTTTTTGGGAACAATTATTCCAAATATATCAACCCGGTAAAGCTTTAGCCAACGCTAAGGCAGATTATATCTCTGATAGAAACAACTCTACTGAACTTTATGAATATCCAGAATGGCATGATAAAGTTTTAAAACAATTTAATTTATTGGGGGATCCAGAAGTTCCTATTTGGCTAAATATACCTAAAAAACTAAAAATTACCGAAATTTCTTCCCTAGATGAATCTACAACCTTTCAAGTTTCAACAGATGGTATTCCCATCGAAAATAGTATAATAACATTAATTAAAGAAAATAAGCTTTTCTGGAAAGGAGAGACAAACGAGAAAGGAACAATTGAATTACCTTTTAATAAAGATCAAATCAAACTAATGACTCTTACAGTAAGTAAGATGGGCTATGTACCACATCAAATTGAACCTACAGAGAAGAAAACAGAATCAATTTCTATAAAAGGTTATGATATTTTAATATCGAGTATGATTCTTTTAGGGATGATTTATATTTATCTCATTCATAGTAAGAGAAATAAATTAAACCGCATTTAAAATCAACAAATCGTCTCGTATCCTTTTTAATTTTATTTCTTCCTTACAAAATTATTTTGGCAAGAATTTGTAATGGTTTTCATCAATTACAGGACGATATCCAATTTTTAGATATATACTGTTTGAAGTTGGATTGCTCAAATCTGTAAATAAAAAGCAATATTTATTTCCCTCTTCTAAGAGATATTTACTTAAATTAGCGACACATTCATTCAAACTTAAAACACCAGGTAATTTCTCATTCCGCTTTAAAAGTTCTTCTACTAATACATCAATACTTTCTATCTTATCTGTATAAGATATAAGAAAATCATATGGTGGGGTTCTTAGAGCTATTAATTTTATAGTATTACCTTCCATTAATGAAATTAAAAGTGGCATTTCTTCTCCATATCTATGAATGTTCTCTTTGAGAGAATTAAGAAGAGATAAAAGAAGGCCATTTTCAACCTCTCGTTTAAGCAAAAAAGGAGTTGTTAATTTGTAAAACTTATTTATATCATCGTAAAACTTTGCTTCCATATTCAGTTAAGAAGATAAATTATTTAAAAAAGCTTCTTGTTTGAGAATTGTCTTCTAACTTTAAAGATCTTGTTTTAAAATTTCTAATTTATTAATAATTGTATCAATATCTGATTTAGTGGCAGTATTTACACTTAATTTGTTAACTAAATTGATAAAATCTTTGATTATTGGATTCTCAAGAATATGACATTTTTGATTCATAGTATTTACATTCAAAATAAGGGCAGATTCAAGCTTTTCTCCAATCCCTAACACATCCTTAAAAATTAATTCATTATCTTCGTTATAAGATAATATAACAATGTCCTCCAATATCTGAGAACCATCATTTTTTTTTATAATCTTGAATTCGCACATTTTTATCGAGATTGTATCTGAATTTATTTATATAATGAAATGTATTACTTGTATTATAATTTCATATTTTCAATTAGAAATCAAGATTGGTTAGTCCTAATAAAGAAATAAAAAAGTTTGATTGATATGAATAAAGAAGATATATGTTTCATGCCTGCTTGGGAAATGAAACAAAAAATTGAAAATCAAGAATTAACCTCTGAAGAAATCACTGAAATGATTATTGAAAGGATTGAAAAAATCAATCCAATAATTAACGCATATTGTACCACTACATTCGATTTAGCACGGGAAATGGCAAAAAAAGCAGATAAAGCAGTTAAAAAAGGTGAAAAACTAGGGTTACTACATGGTATACCAACTTCCATTAAAGATAATGTAGATATAAAAGGAATTAAAACAACTTGTGGATGTAAGTTATTTGAAGATTACATCTCAGTAAAAGATGATATATCCATCAAAAGATTAAAAGAAGCTGGTATGGTTATACTAGGTAAAACTAACCTTCCTGCTTTTGGATACAAAGGAGTTACAGATAACTTAATTTTTGGAGAAACTAAAAACCCATGGCATTTAGAAAGAACATGTGGAGGGTCAACAGGAGGTGGTGCTGCAGCAGTAGCTTCTGGATTAGGCCCTTTGACTTTAGGTTCGGATGGTGGAGGATCTATTAGAATTCCGAGTGGTTTTTGTGGTTTATATGGGATCAAACCAACTTTTGGGCGAATTCCTCATACTTCCATGAAAATAGAAGGAAATCTTGGCACACTTGTTAATAAGGGCCCTCTCACTAGAAATGTAAAAGATGCAGCATTAATGCTAGATGCCTTAGTTGGAGAAGATGATATAGACAGATATTCATTGCCAAAACCAAATTATAGTTTTTATGATATGCTAAAAGAGAAACCTAGACAACTCAAAATAGGATATGCCTTAGATTTGGGAAATTTAGAAGTTATCCATTCTGAAGTTGAAAAATCTGTTATAAATGGTGTAGAAAAGTTTGAAGAATTTAATTGGGTAGTTGAAAAAAGCAAGATAAGTCTATTATCATCCAAAGAATTACTTGTTAGAGGTAAAGTCAGTGTAGAAAATTATAGCTATGCCTGGTGGGTTATATGGACAACTAGTTTAGGATATTTTCTAAAGCCAGCTCTCGAGAAATATAAAGATATTTTAGACCCAGAACTAGTAGACATGGCTGAAGTTGGATTTACTTATTCTGCTGAAGCTATTAATCTAGCAGAAATTCAAAGAGAAATTATTTACGATAATATTTGTAAGCATTTTAAAGAGTATGATATATTAATAACTCCAACTTTGGCATGCCCTGCCTTTGAATTAGGAGTATCAAATCCTCGAAAAATTGAGGGGAAAAATGTACCCATTGGAGTGTGGTCACCATATACTCATCCATTCAATATGAGTGGTCATCCCGCAGCATCAATTCCATGTGGATGGTCAAGTGAAGGATTACCCATTGGTATGCAAATAGTTGGAAAGAGATTTGATGAGGTAACTGTTCTTCAAGTCTCTAAAGCATTCGAAGAGGTTGCCCCATGGCAAGGTAAGAAGCCAAAATTTGATTAATAATTAAATTGGTGAGAGTAATGAATAAAGATGAGATTTGTTTTATGTCTGCTTGTGATATGATGGAAAAAATAAAAAACCAAGAATTAACCTCGCAAGAAATAACTGAGATCATTATTGAAAGGATTGAAAAAATCAATCCAATAATTAACGCATATTGTACCACTACATTCGATTTAGCACGGGAAATGGCAAAAAAAGCAGATGAAAAAGTAAAGAGAAATGAAAAAATTCCTCTCCTAAATGGGATTCCAACTTCTATAAAAGATTTAATGCCGCTTAAAGCGGTAAGGACTACTTATGGTTCAAAAATTTATGAACATCACATTCCTGAAGAAGATGGGGTTGCTGTAACACGTTTAAAAGATGCTGGTTGTGTAATTTTAGGGAAAACAAATACACCTGAATTTGGTTTTAAAGGAGTTACTGATAATCTTATTTTTGGAGTTACACCAAATCCATGGGATCTTGAGAAGACGTCTGGAGGCTCTAGCGGAGGTGCTGCAGCCTCAGTTGTTTGTGGAATGGGCCCTCTAGCTCAAGGTTCGGATGGAGGAGGTTCTATTCGGCATCCTGCTTGCTTTTGTGGGGCTTATGGTCTTAAACCCAGCTTTGGAAGGGTTCCAATTTATCCAAGAACCTTCCATAGCGGTCAAACATTATCTGTTATTGGTCCTATTGTTAGATATGTTTCTGATGCAGCATTAATGCTAGATGTTATGAAGGGGCCATTTGAGGGAGATAGACATTCATTACCGGAAGATCATATTAAGTATTCTGACCATATAAATGAGAAACCAGATAAATTAAAGATTGGTTATAGTTTAGACTTAGGCTTTGCAAAGGTTGTTGATAACGAGGTTGAAAAAGCAGTAGTTAATTCAGTACATAAATTTGAATCATTTGGCTGGGAAGTGGAAGAAGCAAAATTTAAGGAGTTAGATCCTTCAATGGCTTTTAGTACAATGTGGCTAATAATGTTTGGATATGAATTAAAACCTTATTTGAGAGAATGGAAAGATAAATTAGATCCAAGTTTAGTAACATGGGTCGAAGCAGGATTGCGATTTCCTGCTTCAAGTTTACCAGACGCTATGAGAATTCGTAGTCAGTTTTATCAATCGATATTTGAAACTTTTAAAAAATATGATATCATTCTTACTCCTTCAACAGCAGTTCCCGCTTTTGAATTAGGAGTTGCTTATCCTTCACAAATAAATGGGATTGATGTATCTCCCACTTCGTGGCAAGCATTTACATTCCCATTTAACTTTACAGGACATCCTGCTGCTACTATTCCTTGTGGATGGACAAATGCCAACCTACCGATAGGGTTACAGATCGTTGGTAAAAGATTCCAGGAATTGCTAGTTTTACAAGTTTCAAAAGCTTTTGAAGAGATAACCCCTTGGCAAGATAAAAAACCAAAGTTTGATTAATTTTTAAATAATTTTTTTGACAACTTAGTATATTTTACCTTTTAAATTAACCCATATTTTATTTTTCACTTCTATTTTAATATTATACCCATCTAGTTTTTGTTAAATTTCATAAAAACAATTTTTTTAAATTGTCCTTAATAATTCTAAGTATAACAATTATTTTACAACTTATAGCTAAAAATAAAAACAGAGGAAATTGAGTAAAATGGCACGTCCATATCAAAAAGCTAACATTCCTGGTCCTGAGATGGGCACTTCTGTCTCAGATCCAGCGGTGATGGCAAATTTACTTAAAGTACCTAAAAAGAAGGTTTTCGTTATAGGCGCTGAATCCTTGAATTGGGAACTTGATGGGAAAAAGCTTGCAGATTATTTCATAGAAATAGCAAATAAACTTGATTGTCATGTCGTTTCTACAGGGCATGCATACAGTTATTTGAAAGATAAAATTACTGATAATAAATTATACGATATGTCTTTGATAAATATTACAAATCGTTTATGTGATAAAGATTGGGCGGGTTTAAATGGAGAAGGACAATATTCAATGGCTATTTTCGGCGGACATCTAGTCTTTTACGTTTCTCAAACATTATCTCGACTCAAGAACTTTACTAATTGGTTAAGAACGATTGATCTAGACAAATTTTCTCATCCAAATGCACGATTTAGCTTACCAAATCTAAACGAAGCGGAATGGAAAGCATTTTTAGAAAATGTGATTGAAAAGTTATAAAAATTAAAATATTAAATAAAAATTACCAAAATGAAAATTCAAATGAGGAGATAAATAATATGAGTTTTGCAGATTTACCTTTTGACGTGGGCCCTGTTTATGAGGGTGAACGTATCAGAGGTAATCAAATGTATGTTGAACTTGGTGGGCCTAAGGTCAAGAAGCATTTTGAACTCGTAAGAGTGAAAAAAGAGAAAGAAATTGAGGATGGGAAGGTTAAAATCATAGGTCCAAATATTAAAGACATGGAAGAGGGTGGTCGGTATCCAATTGGTATTTTAGTCGAAGTAGCGGGTCCCGAGTTAGAAGAGGATTTAGAAGCAGTGTTTGAAAGGAGAGTTCATGAATTCTGTAATTTCGTGAATGGCATCATGCATTTGAACCAAAGGTATACTAACTGGATGCGGCTCTCAAAGCCTCTAATTCAAAAGGGCTTTGATGATCTTACCATGTTAGGGACTGTCCTAATCCGATTATACAAAGCAGAACTACCGATTATCAAAAAGGCGCAGGTAACTCTAATAACAGATCCTGAGAAGATTGAAGAACCATATAATTTTGCCTTGAGTATTTACGACAAGCGGGACGAGAGAGCGCGAACTATTCATGATGAAGACGTAGATATGTATTACGGTTGTGTATTATGCCAGTCATTCGCTCCAACGCATGCCTGTTGTATTACACCTGATAGAACATCTCTCTGTGGCAGCATCAACTGGTTTGACGCTAGAGCTGCAGCAAAAGTCGATCCTAAGGGACCACTCTTCGAAGTACCTCCTGGTGACGTCATTAATAAAGAAGCTGGTGAATTTTCTGGCGTAAATGAGATGATAAAAAAACGTTCTCTTGGTGAAATCGAAAGAATTTATCTTTATAGCGGAATGGAATTTCCTCATACGTCTTGTGGATGCTTTGAGGCTATAGATTTTTACATTCCTGAAGTGAATGGACATGGAATAGTTGATAGGAATTATGGTGAAGTCGCAATCAACGGATTACCCTTCTCAGCTATGGCAAATCAAACTGGAGGAGGCAAACAGATGCCTGGTTTTAATGGTGTGAGCATTCAATATATTGGTTCACCCAAGTATCAATATTGGGACGGTCTACAGCAGGGTTTTGAGAGCGGAATTTATACCCTCGTGTGGATGCCAAAATCAGTGAAGGATCGAGTGGCAGAATTTCTCCCTGAAGATTTAATTGATAAAATCGCAACAGAAGAAGAGATCCAAGATCTCAACGCACTTAAAGAATGGCTTAAGGAGAAAAATCATCCTATAGTGGATACATGGGTTGAGATGGAAGAAGAAGAGGAAGAATGGGAGGAAGAAGGAGCAATGGTTCCTATGGGAACTGTTGGACTGACGATTCCTGGAGCTGGTAGTACAGGAGGATTTAAGGTCATCCTAAAGAATTGTAAGATACATGCTGAGTCTATAATAATCAAAAAAATCGAACCAAAAAGAAGAAAGAAATAAATAACTATTTTTTTTGCTTTTTTTATTTTGTTTTTAATTTAACATTCTTTTTACTATATATAGGGTTGTAAAACCTCATTTTAGCAATTGGATTTAATAACCACAATCTCTAATAACTGGATTATACTGGTTTTTTATACACTTTTTGAGTATTTTTAAAGTAAGCTCAATTTTTTTTTCCAAATATGACTTATCATTCCATAGATTATTCATTTCATCCAGATCACCCTTTAAGTTATACAGTTCTCCGTGATCACGAAAAATTGTGCATCTCCATTTCTCTGTAATTAAAGTTTTAGTTTTTTCATTATTATGATCATCATCCATTTCAATAAAAATCTCATCGTTGATTTTTTTTATTGGGTTTTCTAATATAGGGGTCATACTTTTTCCCTGCATTGTATCAGGTATTGGGAATCCTGCTAACTCTAATATCGTTTCTGGAATATCAATTGAACTAACTAATGAATTACATATTTTATTTTTTAATCCATTTGGCACACTTATTAAAAATGGGATTTTTATTAACCCTTGATATAAAAAAGGACCTTTAAAAAAAAATCTATGATCTCCACCTAAGTCTCCATGATCAGTCGTATAAATAACAACAGTGTTTTTTTCCAAGCCAACCTTATCCAATGTATCTAAAATTTCTCCTACAGCATCATCAATCATTTTTTCCATCCCATATGATGCAGCAATAACACGTTTAGCGTCATCTTCATTTAAATCTTTTGGTTTAGGGAATATGTGTTTTGCGGTACCTTCTGTATCTAAAAGATCATTATAATGTTTCTTATTGAATTCTGTGCTGTTTTCATGATTATCATGAAATGATTTGGGTAAAATAACGTTCTCAGGTTTATACATATCAAAAAACTTCCCTGGAGGAGAAAATGGGTGATGGGGATCAGGAAAAGAGCAAAATACAAAAAAATTTCTCTTAGAATATTGTCCATTAGCAAATCTTTCTAAAAAATCAATGGTGTTATCTTTAACAAAAGTTGTGGAATAGAGTTCTTCTGGTACTTTATGCTTTATCGCTTGAATTCTTACTAAGGGATTTGAAGTATCAAAACTAATATTAAGTTTAGTTTGAATCATATTATCAGGGTTATTAAGTTTTATCCTGAGAGACTTACCTAGTGTTGCATCTTCTTTTATTTTTGATTTTACCCAGTTAATATAATCAGGATGTCCACAAAAAGTTCCATGCCCAGAAACAATTTTAAATTCATCTAATCCAAAATAAGGCGAATAATTTGTTAATCTGGAATAATTTCTTGCTTGAGCAAACTCTTGACTTATAGTTGGATTTTTGAATCGACCAGATGGAGCTCCAAAATAATTTAAATGAATCTTTCCATAACTTGCAGTGTGATAATAGCCTGATTTTAAAAGAATATCAAGAAATGTTTTAGTTCTTTGAGGTAAATTCCTTCCATTGGTTGTGACTCCATGAACTGAAGGATATTGTCCAGTATAAATCGTACTTCGATTAGGCATGCAAATAGGATTATTACAATAGAAATTTGTAAACTTAATTCCCTTCTCTGCAATACTATTGATATTTGGAGTTTTCAAAATCATAGAATTGTTATAACAACTTAAATGATCAAATCGTTGTTGATCAGTTATTATAAATAAGAAGTTGAATCTTTCACTAATTTTTAACACCAAATAAATCCTAATACCAATATAATAAATTAATATAAATTTTGATTAATATTGAATTTTTTCTTCATTTGATTTGATAAAAATGCACACTCTTTTAGAAAAGGTTATCTATTAAAGCATTTAACACTAATTTATTTTATTTACTTAAATAAATGAAAAAATTAGAGTATAAAAAAATGTATTATAAAATGTGATTTTACAAAAATATCAAGTTTAAAATAGGTTAAAAAACATCAATAA
This sequence comes from uncultured archaeon, assembly GCA_964435435.1. Taxonomy (GTDB): domain Archaea; phylum Asgardarchaeota; class Lokiarchaeia; order Sigyniarchaeales; family SOKP01; genus Loki-b32. The sequence continues at coordinate 11,501 of CAYSZJ010000053.1, read as the reverse complement.
TTAATCCAATATTGAAATAAAGTGATTTTCATGAGTTATGAATCCAATGTATATGATCCGTCTAATAAAGTTAAAATAGAAGAGACTTTAAGAGGTCAAGCTACAGCGATAATTTGTGTTGATATTTGTGGCATTATAATAATGGAAATAGCTTCTATAGCAGCTATTAGTATATCGGGAGGTAGTATTGTGGGAGTTGCTATAGTTATCTTTATCTGGTTAGCTATGGCGGGAATAATATTTTGGTCTTACCTTTATATATGAGGAAGCGGTAAGGTTAGAAAATTTATTATAACTGATGATTATATTAGTATTCAAATACCAGATAAAGGAAAATTTACAGTCAATTTATCAGATTTTAATACAATTGAAATTAGAAGAAGAACAACAGGATATAAGTATACAAAAAAATTCTATTATATTTTTACATTTTCTGGAGCGAATTATTCAAACAGTTATGAAATTCAAAGTCAAAAAGACTTTTCAAGAAAAGCAATAAAAAAATTTAGAAGACAACTAGAAGAATTTTCCGCTAGAAAAAGTATACAATATAGTTTTCGAAAAAGGTAGTTTTTTTAAAATATAGTAGAGGAAATAAAACGGAAGAAGAAATATTTCTTTTTATTTTTTATTTTTAATACAGCCTTCTTTTTATTATAATATGGTGCTAAAGCCACGATTTTTATATATCTTTTTTAAAGAGATATAAAAAATTATAAGAATTTTATTTGTTTTAGTACTTTTTTTTAAATTCAAAATAAAAATCATTAATAATGAGCAATATATAATAGCATTAACAATTTATTTTTAATTGGAACTTAATTATCATTTATCAAGATGCTTATATGGTATTTTATCAACTGAGTATTACAAGATTTATAACAGTCTATATTGCTCAAGGATTAATGTTTGGTATGTTTATATATTTAGCTTATAAAATCCTTAAACGAGATAGAAAGCAACTGAATGTGATATTTGCTGGTTTTTATATATTCGTTGCTATTAGTTTATTTATTAATTTTATATATGCTCCTATTACTGATGTAGATGTAGTGCTTATAATGAATTTTATAACAAATTTTTTTGCTTTCTATTCCCCAATATTTATTCTTGTCTCTGAATTAATTTTGTTAAAATCGAAAAACGTCATAAGTATTGGTAAACAGTTTGTATTATTAATAAGTTATGGAATAGCTATGTTTTGCATGATGATTTTTCTCTTTATTGAAGATTGGGGTGTGGTAATCGGCCCTCCCGAATGGACTCCTCACTGGATGATACCATTTTTTATTTATGTAGTAATTGTTGCATCTATAATAATTGTTGGGCCATCTCTTTACCTTTCTTATAAAATATACAAGAAATTTAGTGATGACTTACTGAAGAAAAAATGGAAGTTTTTTACATTCGGATTATGTGCAATTTATACCTTTATGTATAGCATTTTTATTTCTAATACTTTAAATATTCCCACATTTAGAACAATAATAGGAATAATAAGCCTAATATTGATAATAACAGGCGGATATTTAATGTATATTGGTGTCGGGCGACAATTAGAGTAAATTTATCTAATAAATAAAGAGAGATCACAAATATTCTATTGATAATAAAGTAATCATCGACATCAATTTCTCAAAACTCCTAACAAAATTATGTCGTTCTATTACAACGAAATATCTTCCAAGACCAATAAATTTAAATAATTAAATTTCGGTGTATATTAGGAGCATTTTCATAAGAATATATCCCATTAGCAAATTAATATAAACCTATTCTGAATAGACATGTTAATACATGAAGCTGGTATTTTATTCCAAGGAATTCCCATCATATTTACTAGTTATCATAGGGCTAGTAAAGATCAAACCAATCTAATTTGTTCAAGTGGATTAATGAGTGGGTTATTAAATTTTGCTGAATGTTTAATGGAACCGGTAGAATATTTTGAAAGTAGTAAATATTCAATAATATTCAAAAAAGGTAAAGTCATTGATTGTTTCGGAAAAAAACAAGAAACTGTTGCTTTTATAGTATTAGATAAAGATGAAAGATTAGAAAAATATTTACAAAAAACAATTTTGCCCCTTTTAGAAAAATTATTAAAGAGGTTTAGAGACCAATTTAATGGATGTAATCTTACTAAAATGGCTCAGTTTGAACCTTTTAAAAAAACCCTTGATAAACTTTTTGGAACAGGTACTCAAACTTTAGAAGAAAAAGTAGTTTCCTTACTTCTTTAAATAAAAAGTATAAAATTTAAGGAGATTAAGAAAAATAACCTAATTTATACGCGAAAAAAATAATTCTCTAATCTTATTTAAAAGGGGTTTACTCTCATCAAGACATTTTACATTTAAAATGTGGGATCCTCCCTTAGGATAATATGCTAATATAACTGAATCAAATAATGTCCAATTAATATTATTGAAACCTAAGTCATATCCAACGATATTAAATCCTTTTTCCAAAGCAAGAGACATAGAATGTACTCCATTTTGAGTTGTAGGAATTCTCCATAAAATTATTCTCCAATTTTGGAACCTTTTAAGTAACTGATTTAATGATTTTTCTTTTATATATCCATAGATATTCACTCGCCCTTCATAGAAATCTCTGGAAACACCATAAAGTTCGGAACCTTTATTCTTTTTACCCTTTTCTAAGATTAAGGTATCATCATTCATTTTTTTAGACATTTTTTTAATGTAATTATAAAAAAAGACGATATCCTCATTATTTAATAAATAGACTTTTTTATCTCTTTTCTTCCACAAATTTCTAAATATAATTGAGTAAAGAAACGCAGCTTCTTCCTGTAAAGGGGGAACCGGATTATTATCGTCAACCTTAAAATGTCTCTTATCTCCATAATTGATGTATGCAGGGATTAAACCATATGGTATTGCTCCAGCATTGTGAATAAGTTTTTGTGCGCCAATTTTCAATCCTCGAGCTTCCCCATCAAGTCTCAACACATCTTTGAACGGAGGTGTTTTTATTAATGATACAATACCTGCCCCCCCAAGTTTTGCTGCAACTCCTAGACCTTGCATTTTTTTCTTTACAACACACTGGCTAGCATGAGCAATATATCTTTTTTTTTCTACTAACCCAAAACCCCCAATTTCTCTAGTATCTGTTAATTCACCTACAATCCAAAAATGATTTTTTTTTACTAACTCTCTTTTTAAATGATTTATATCGTAAACTAAGGGATAGGCATATTCATAATTATAAACTTCTTTAAAAATCATGGATATCGCTTTTGCATCATTTTGAGTTCCTAATCTTAATCCATATTCTTCTCCATTTTTATCAGCAAACCTTCGAAAATAAATATCCCTTTCATGTGCTATTAGATGTTTTTTACTAGTTATTTGCATTTAAAGTGCCTTATCATCAACTATTTTTTAAGAGTTAATTAATACTTTTTAAAACTCTATATAAAACTTTCTATTATTTCACGTGAAAAAAAGGAATTTCTTTATTGAAGTGGATATCCGGAGTTATCAAAATTTAAGAGTATAACTTCCATTAAGTGGAAATATTTAGAATGTTTTTATTTTTTTAACTTAAAGCCAATTCCATAATACATCAAAGAAGCCCAAATTATAACTGTAAGTCCATATGCAGACATAATCGTCCTAAGGGTATCATTATCATTAGCTACAAGATTAGTTATAAAAACAAAATATGCTATACTAAACACACCTAAAGATCCAATAAAATAGTAGAGCCATTTTTTTTTTAACGCTATTGTTTCTAAACTAGAGTAAATTTTTAAAGATGTACGAATTATTGGGATAACTGCAAAACCACTAATGATTGAAATCACATAAATAAAGAATACTAGACTCCATTCTGGTCTTCCAGTATCTTCATTTATAATAAGACCTACAGGTAAGTTAAATAAAACTTGCAATAATAAAAGTGTTAACATTCCGAAGAAAACTAAAGAACCATAAATAATAATATAACGGTTTTGGCGTTTTACAGAAAATATTACACTTGATTCTAAGATGATTATATTTACAATAAGAATAAAGATTGGAGCGAAAAACACTAAAAAATTAGCAATAAAATTAAGGAACACTATAGCTGTATTATACTTAGATGGATCCAAAGGAACATAAATCATATTGAAGATATTTCCAATAATTGTACATATAAAGAATAAGCTAAAAATTAGATTTAACCGTTGTTTCTTTCTTTTTAATATTCGATAAGCCAACAATGAAAAAAAGATCACTAGAATTGGTAGAAATATATAAACTACCAAAATTCTATCAAGATAAATTTGATTTAAAGTGATTTTTTTACACCAAAAAAGAAATAATTTAATTCTTATATTGTTCAATTTATATTAATAATTAATTGAAGTAATATTTAGATAAACTAATAAAGTGAATTCATTTATATATGAATTTATTTATAAGAAAGATTCTCATTTTGATCCAATTTCTTTTAGTCTTTGAGCAATATCCCATTCCTTTAAGAATTTCGCTACACTATTAGGGACTAAATGTTCCCATGCTTCTTCTTTAATCATAAATTCACGTATATCACTAGAACTTAGTCCTTTTTTTTCTAATGGAATTTCCCACAACACATGTATTTTTAAGCCTAGTGACTCAAAATACTTTTTCTTTTGACGACCCCAATCATCGTAGATTGTAAGAAAAAATATAGCATCCATAGGAACATAGTGTTTAATAAGCTCTGGTATATTAATAGGAAAAGGTACAATAGAAAACTCTGATAAACTTAAACCTTGTTCCAAGAGTGCCGATTGAACTATTATATAACGCTCATAATAAGTTAATGGATTCGCTAAAGGAGTGCTCCTGTGTGGATTTGCTTCTAAATCTCTTGTTAAGGAGGGATCGGGATTGGTAATACCTACAATCAGATGTTCACATAATTTTTTACCTGCTAATAAGTATTTAATATGATCATTGTGTAATATTTGAAATCTACCATGTATCACACCAGTTTCATATTTAAGTTTTTTAATTCCCATTTTACCCTCAAATCTTAGATAGATTATGGTAAGTCTTATAATTCAAAAAAATATTAATTTTGGTCAAAATAAATTTATGTTTTTTTTCACTATTCTACTAGACTTTTCCCACTTAAAAAGCTCATTTAGATATAGATATTAAATGAATTTGATTGAATTTAATTGATTATTATTTATGACAATTAAAAATTATTTCGAAAGCAAATTTAAAAGTCTTAAGTACTCTGCATTTGAATATCAAAAAAAAGTAAAATTTATTCATGCTAGTGACATACACCTTGGAGCTGCTCAATATCGAAATGAATATAGAGCAGAAGATTTTATTAAATCTTTTCAAGAAATATTAGAATTAGCAATATACTATCATGTTGATTTTATTTTATTAGGGGGTGATGTATTTACTTCCCTTGAAATGTTACCAGGGAAATTAACTAAAATCGTCAATATACTGCAGGACTTCAAAAAATTTACGAATGATGCTATTTTAATTATAACAATAGAGGGTAACCATGATATCCGAAAATTTTCAAGAGGATTTAGGTTTGAACAACGAGGTCAGTCATGGTTGAAACTTCTAAATAGTTTAGGATTATTAGTCCTTCTTGATACAAACTTAGAAACTCCTCCAGAAGAGATGTTTAAACCTTATAATTTTGAAATGAGAGAAGGAGGAAAAATCCAAATTAAAAATGTAGTGATTTATGGCACTCGTTATCTTGGTGAAAAGCCAATTTCTTTTCTTTCAAAAATAAGAAAAGCCATTGTTAAGAAAAATAATTTGTTTAACATTCTTTTACAACATTTTGGCATTGAAGGTCAGATGGAAAATGTTCCTGGAGTTAAATTAGGAGATATTCAACCTCTAAGGCACCGAGTAAATTATTTGGCTTTGGGTCATTTTCATAAACAATTCATACTTGAAGATTGGATATATAACCCAGGTTCTTCAGAAGCAGTATGTTCCATTGATAATTCATTTAACAGAGGTATTTTTTTAGTAGAAATTTCAAAAAATTTTGAGAAATTTGTTAAACAAGTCAGAATCCTTCGTTTATTAAATCGAAAATGTCTATGGGAAACTATTATTTTAAATTTTGAAATTAGAAATAGTAAGAAATTTGAAGCATTTATAATCGATAAATTAAAGTTATCATTAAAATGTGTGTGTTATAACATTCACCCATCTAATCCTCAAATGCCAGTATTATATTTGATTTTAAAAGGTATAGAACCTTCTAAATCATGTAAGATTAACAAAAAAGATTTAAGAAGAAAAATTTGTGATGTTTTGCCGGTTGTTGATGTTATAATTTATCAAAAATATGTGAAATCGCTGAAGACAATAGATAATTACATATTAGCTTAAAATTTTGTAAATTGAGTTACTCCTTTATATTTTTTTTGAATATTTATTAGTTAGTTCATTTAAATTAGTTATTATGAAGTTTAAATCATTTCTAAAAAAAAATAAATTTTTCACGAGTGTTTCTGTTGTTTTCTTAGTATGATTTGTTTTCCTTGTAGTTTTATCAATTATTGGAAAAAGAACTGTAATATTCTATGATGCTCTTGGACAAGTTGATGTTTCTTCAGAATATTCGAGTAACTTCCCATTGCTAAGATACATTATTGAGCCCTTTATGGCAATTGCTTTCATTTTAGAGTATGAATTTACGTGGTTGATTCTATTTTTCATATTTTACCCAATTCTGAGAGTAATTTATTTATATTTAAGGAAGAGTGGGCGGATTAGTTCAGAAAAATATAAATTTATCACTTATCCTCTAGCAGATATCATTTCGTTTTCTTTTAAAGTTCTAATTTTGGCAGTTTTAGTAATTGCTATATACATTCTTATAGGTTTTAGTGTACAAGGTTATTTCTTTATAGGAAGATATTTTATGGTGCCTGTTCAAGTGGGTGTGCATCTTGCTATGATTCTGATTTTCATAAAAGTAGCTTATACTTTACTTAACTTATTTCATCCAAAACTAAAGCTTAATTTATCTAGGAAATTCTTAAACCGAAAAATGAAAAGAAAAGTAAATGTGAAGTTAATAAAACGAGAAACTGTATTTTATATTGGAATTGGAGTTTTATTATTGGGTGCAAACGTTGTTTTAATATCTACACCTTTCCCACCTCATAAAATTGAACCTATAATTCCACTCGAAGATGATGAATTTTTATTCGATTTTCATGTACACACGATAATGAGCGATGGTTGGCTTACTGTTGAAGAACGCATAAATTGGTATCTCCAACAAGGAATCTTAGGGGCTGCTTTTTCTGACCATGATAATATTAGAGGTGCTAAAATGGCTCAAAAATATGTGGAGGAACATAACTTAGATTTTATTGTATTCATGGCTGAAGAATGGACAAATAATGCACCAGATCCAGAAATTCATATGAATTATTTCGGTGTTGCTGAAGAAAGCGTACCCCTTCAATCATATAGTCCTAATGGTCCAAAAGCAATGAACGCTTCAGATTTAATCAGATATATTAAAGAAAATGGAGGCTATATTACTGTTAATCACTATAATTATGATCCAAATCCAAATGGAGGTTTTGGATTACCATATTCCCTGGAACAGCTATGTGATTGGGGAGTTGATGGCTTTGAAATCGTAAACGGTGGAAGTTTTAGTGGTAAATATAAGGAAATTCGCGACTTTTGCATTACTAACAATTTAATATGTATAGGAGGGTCCGATATTCATACAAATGAGGATATAAACACTTTTGTTAAATTGAAATTGGCTGATCCAACTAATCTAACGATTACTAACATTTTTGAAACTTTGAAAAATAACACACATGAAGTTATTGCGATTAATTTAAATCCGAAGATAGTAGATTTTCCAAGTGATGTAAATGATTTTGGATTTTATGTTTTAGAGGACTTTATTAATTATAGTTTAAACATGGATGTATACCAAGCTTTATCTTGGATAATCTGGTCTGGATTAATTTATTTAATCTTCTGTTTTAGCTATAGAAAGATCAAAAAAGTAGAACTAGAATTTTTGAAACGTAAGATTTTATAATTTTTTTTATCAATTTTAGTTTTAAAAAAGAGAAAATTACTAAATATAATACCCGGTATTATCTTCTTTATATTTATCTTTATCTTCATCTTTGTCATCATCGTCTTTTCCAAGGAACTTTTTATAGAAGTATTTAAGCATATCTTCTGGATCTCCCTTGAAATCTTTTAAATCTCGAGGATCAATTTTAATAATACCTCCTCTTTTTAGTGGAATAATTTTATTGCGTATTTCTCTTTCAATTTTTTCTTGATTTCTTTTATGGAGATCTAATTCTTTTTTCATTAGTTCATTTAGATCTTTTACTACAAGCTCATCAAGGTATTCTGGCTCAAATTTCATAAGATTTTCTGGACCATATATTTTAGTGAGCCTTCTAATTGCTTTTTCCTTTTTAAACTCAGGAATTTGAGTGATACTAGTTAGGTCAAGCAGATTTAAAATGTTTAACCAATCAAGCTTGATTATCCAGCAGAGTTCTTTATCGTTTTCTATCATAGTAAATTTTTGTATTTATTACAATTAGTATAGTTATTTGAGTAAATTAAAGTTTTATTATTATATTGTACTTGATAAATGATTTTTATAAATTTATTTATTCTAATCTATAATAACCGATTAGAAGTAAAATTCTTATTTAATGAACCTGTTTGAAGAGATCATTCAAATTATATATTCAAAAATAATTTAAAAATAAAAATTACACGATGATATTTATATTCGAGTTAATAATCGAATTTTAAATATTAGGTTTATGTTTTACTAAGCTTCTCTTTTGATTTTGACTTTTTGGTTTTTGGTTATTCGGATTATGACTATTGAAACAAATGCTAACAAGAATAATAAATTATATCCTGAAATTTCAGGGGTTGATGAGCTTGTAACTGCTTTGATAATAAAATCATTTATCATTTGATCCATTCCAACATCAACTTCATATTCCTCAGAAAAAAGAACCATTACTATATTATATTCTGGAATCACAATTATCCTCTGTCCTAACCAACCAGCAGCATAATAATATTCTTCATTTTTTAGCCAAAACAAATATCCATATTCAGGTGTACCAACATAATTTTTAGTAGCAGTGTTAATCCAATTCTCGGATACCACTTGAGCACCATTCCAATTTCCTTTATTTAAGCATAATAAACCAATACGTCCCATCGCCCTTGGATTCATATAAATACCCCATCATCCAAAAGTTATATTCTCTAAAGGTCCAGCACCCCATTCCCAATCATTTTCATCCCATTCCCAGTTATCATCCTTAATTCCAATATGGGTGAATAAATTCTGTTTTGCAAACTCAGAAGTTTTTATCCCTGTCTTATTTTGTATGATAGCAGATAATAAATGGACTCCCCCGCTTGTATACTCGAAATATGTACCAGGATTTGCTACTAATGGCTTTTTAAGAACATAATCTAGAGTGTAATTCGCAAGCCACCAATTATTAAAACCATCAGTTGCCTCATCCCATTGAAGCCCTGATCTCATTGTAAGCAAATGTTCAATTGTGATATTCTTTTTCATTTTATCTCCATAACCAGATTTCCATTTATCAGGAAAAACTCCAAAAAAAGTTTCATTTACACTGCTGATATATCCTTTTTCAATAGCAATAGCAATCAACAAAGATATTACGGATTTTGTACAGCTCCATATAGCATGTAAAGTTCCATTCTTTCAAATCTGCTCAGTAGAAGAAGTTATAAATTTTTGTTCCTCAATAGGTATACTGTTGAAAAGATACTTTTCGTCAACAATATATCCATTGCGAAGGATTAGTACACTTTGAATATTTAGTCGATATTCTTAAATAAAATCATGCATCTTATCTATGAGTTATGAATTCATTCCTTGGGCCTCAGGAGTAGTAGTAGTCCACTCATCTGCTGGCCAATAATTGTCTTCAGTTTTTGCGATGACATCGTAAGAAAAACACGCAGCAAGAATGATACCAATACAAGAGATTCCTACTATAATTGATTTTGGTTTCCAGAGCATAATTATATTATTGTTTAAAATTTATTATTCTATTATATATTTTAGTTTATTTTATCTTCTTATACCTAAAATTCATAAAGATATTTAATTAATCCCTGAATTTTACAAGAGTAATAACATATGTTTCTTAGAAATTCTTAATAATCAGAAAAAAGAAAATTAATACAATGAGAATTCTATATGATTATAACTTAGAAAAATAAAGAGAAAGAGTCTGAAAAAATCGTTGAAATTTATTACAAGATATTAAAATTCACATTTATTTATTCAAAATAACTTTTAAAAGATCTTGCAAAATCTTTTACCAAAATATTATCAATTTCACCAAATTTATAGCGACCACGAGGTATTTTTTCTTTTGACCAACAATACCAAAACTCTGGAAAGCCATGAAGTAAAATTAAGGGTTCTCCAGAACCTATTATCATAGTATGAAGTTTTATTCCATTGGTTTCAATAAATACTTCTTCAATTTCATTCAATAATCTCATATTTTTACACCTAATTTAATAATTTTGAGAAAAAAGATTATGTTATAAATTTAAGGAATTTGATTGATAATAAAATTCTAAAAATTTTGGGTTTGTGTTTAGAAATTAAGAAAATAAAAACAAGAAATATATTTAAACCAATTAAAAAATTATTTTTATAATTTATTCAAAATAGCTCAAAAAAGAACGTGTAAAATCCTTTACAAAAGAATTGTCAATTTCACCGAATTTATACCTTCCACGTGGCATCTTCTCCTTCATTGAGAAATATCTTTTTAATGAAAGTTCAAAATCATTAATCAGGATACTGTTTTCTTCAGCGAACTTTATCTCACCAAATTTTAATAGAAAATCAGGGTTCATAATACTCAACTATTTTTTCACCTCAAGTGATTGTGTTTTATTCAAATGTTTTTTTAATTAAATAATTATTTCTATTAATAAAGATAGTTAAGTATATAAATCTTTTCCTACACTTGCAAAGGTTAAATTTTCTTACTTTTAACCGAATCCTCATTCACTGAATGATCATTCATTCATTAAATTCTTACCTTTATTTTACGACAAAATATTATAGAAAAGATATTAAAATAACCCATTTATATAATTCTCATCATTTTCCTATTTATTACTAATATTTAGACATTTATTTTTAAAGATTAGAAGATTCCAGATTTCTAAAAAACTTTAAAAAATAATTAAATTAGAAATTTAAAAAGTAATAAATTTTAATATAATTTCTTATGTAACAATAATTTTAATGAATTTTGCTATGATATAAAATGTCCATTATTTTTTGAGTTGAGTTTAAGTGTCTTTAAGGGCAAAAAAATCTGAAATAATTAAGAAGGAAAAAAGAAACCTATTTATAATATCAGCTCTCTCTGTTTTTGAAGAAAAAGGATTTAACAATACTCGTATAAA
>CAYSZJ010000052.1:0-25084 GCA_964435435.1 uncultured archaeon | reverse complement strand
AAAATGCATGCACCATGCGGGATATATTGTACACGATGTCCAGGTGTGCAAGCTTTTGGATGTAAAGGGTGTCACGAACAGAAAGGACAGATTCTTAAGTTTCCTATTTGCAAGACTTATGAATGTGTCACTAGTAAGGGGCACGATTTTTGTTATGAATGTGTTGATTTTCCCTGTGAAAAGTTACAACCTATTGTGAATTTTGAAATTTTCGCACCTCATAATTCCAAAGTATATAATTCTATCATGATACAAAAATTAGGATTAGAGGAATGGAATAAAATTTGTGATGAAAAAACTACTCTCTATTATCAGGGAAAGAAGCAAAGATATGGAGGGGACCCTCTTACTTTAGAGAAAAAAGACCCAAACATGTATAAAAAAAAGGAAAAAGATTGAAACACTTCTTTTTTAAAGTTTTCAAATTCAAAATTGTGTTATTACGGCACAGTGATCAGAACTAATTGAGCAATATATCTTACTAATTTTTTTTTAAATTCCTATATTTCTGCACTTTTTATCAAATGAATTATACTATTATTTAATATAAAATTCAATCTGGAGGTTTATAATTGTTTTTCAATTTTGTTCAAAAAAAAGTTAGGCAAATACTTTATGGTTATTATTGTCTAGAACCAGCAGTCTATTGTTACATTTTTTAAAGGAGGCTTTCGCTTAGGTTGTCGGGGTTTCCATTTTACAAGTCGCTTTTCAGGCAAATAAGGATGCTGAACAAGCGTGTATTCTACAAAACGTTCGTCATCTTTTATCATCACTAACACACTTCCAAAATGAGAAAGAATTTTGCCTCCTTTAGGTTTGTAGAGGGAATGTTTGTTTAAGGGTGCCGTTATAATAATTAGTGGATTTGTTTTCGAAAGTATTTTTTTAATCCCGTCTATTGCTCTTAGCAGGTCTTCAAACGTCTGTTTTTCATAACTTTCAAAAAGGGTGGTAACCCCAGAAATTAAAACTACTTTAACATCTTCTAGTTTGGAAAGTTTGTTTTCTAAAAGCTCAACCATTTGATCCCAAGTAAACGCTCGGGCAATTAGAATATTCTCTAATACTTTTGTTGGCGATAAATTTTGTGAAACTGCAAATTTACTTATATTATAAGGGTTAAATCGATTATTTGCATCAATGAAGGCAACTCTAATACCATTCCCGATCCCTCCATTACTAAAGGATTTTTGAACAATAACAGAAGTTGTTATTAAAATATTAGTGGATACCTTCTTATCTCCATAGAGTAAATACACTAAATCATGATGAAAACCTCCAGAAAGCAATTCATCTAGAGTCTTATCTCCACTTGAAATGAGTCGGAAATGATTATTCCTTTTGTACACCTTGAATCCTGAATTAAACGACATCATATAAAGCAACAATTCTTCAAAATAAAACAGAGATACACCGACAATTTTCTGAAATACGTGCATTTTGTCTACAGTTTAGTAAATCTATTTCCTTTTTTAAGAAAAAATGTTCTTTTAAAAGTAAGATAGTTCCATAGGGATAGAGAGAGGAGAGTAAAAGTAAAAATTAAATGTGTTTAATTCTAAATTGATAAAAAATATCCGACAAAATTTTCGAGAATTATTAATTTATTTATGGGATTGAAAAGGTGATAAAAAAGAAGGACTTATATAAAAGAAGGAGTATTAAAAGTTGAAATTGGAGAATATAATGATGGATAATTAGTAGAAATCCCAATTATTAATCTAAAAAATTTAGGAAGGTATTTTAAAGGTTGAATTGGGAGTGACCATAACAAAAAAAATGTATATATCGATTTTAAAGATATTGGAGTATTACTAAATAGATAAAAGGCATCCAATTTTATTTATAAAGCTAATTACAGAAATTTAGATCTTTAATTTCATATTAGTTAAACTTTATAATAAGTCATGTCCAATAATATAATATCACTTTTGAAAATTTTAAAATAAAATTAAAACTGATATTTAAAAAATGGCGTATAAAGATAGGTTCTGGCAATCAAAATATGATGCTGGCATTGGTGATTTAGATCCTAAAGAGTTCGAAGTTTCTTTTATTGAAACAACAAGAAAAACTTTTGAAGAAGTTCCTGAAAAAATGGCATTTGCGTTTTATGGTACAGAAATCTCATATGGAGAATTGGATAAATTATCTAATGAATTTGCTCACATGCTAGTTGAGAATGGCTTCAAAAAGGGAGATGTCTTAGGAATAAATGTTCCTAATATTCCTGAATATGTCATAGCTATATTGGGAGGATTGAAAGCGGGATTAATCGTTTCTGGGGTATCACCCCTTCTTTCAGCTGTTCAAATACAGTATCAATTAAATGATTTGGGATCTAGTGGAAAACAAGTTGCACTTCTTACATTAGATGCTATATTTGCAGGGCATATAGTAAAAATTGCTTCAGCACTTCCATCATTAAAACTAGTTGTTACAACAAGTGTAGCTGGATTTATGCCAAAATTCTTAGGATTTATGGGAAAGTTGGTTGGTAAAATTCCAAAAGGAAAAGTAACTTCATTAGAAGGTAAGAGTGTTCTTCAATATCATAAAGATGTCAAAGGAAAATTTTCTGATGAATTACCTAATGTTAAAGTTGATCCAGATGATATAGCATTTATTCAATATACAGGAGGTACAACCGGTCCCCCAAAAGGAGCAATGCTGAGTCATAGAAATTCTGTAGCAGACATAAAAATATTTCAACATTGGCTTAATTGGGAATTTGGAAAGGGCTTTGGATTATCAGGATTCCCATTTTTCCATATAGCAGGATTATTTACGTGCCAAAATGTAATAATGCTAGGTTGGAGCCAAGTTTTGATACCGAATCCAAGAGATACAAATCATATCATAAAAGAAATGTTGAAATATAGACCAAGTGTATTAGCTAATGTACCTACATTGTATCAAATGTTGTTAAAGAATCCAAACTTTAAAAAGATCGATAAAGATATGATTGATTATGTAATTTCTGCAGCAGCTCCATTTCCTAAAGAATCACAAGAGATATTAGAAAGTGTAATTGGTGAAGGTAAATTAATAGAATTATATGGAATGACAGAAACTTCACCCCTAACAATTGGAAATCCTTCTAAAGGTACTAAGAAGTTAGGGTATATTGGTCTGCCTTTCCCTAATGTAGACTTTAAATTAGTTGATCCCGATACAGGAAATGAAGTTCCTTTAGGTGAACCAGGAGAAATCTGTGTTAAGGGTCCAATGGTAATGGAAGGTTATTATAATAAACCAGAAGAAACTAAAAAAGCTATTGACTCAGATGGATTCATGCATACGGGAGATATGGGAATGATGGAGGATGATGAATACGTGAAAATCGTTGACAGAACTAAAGATATGATAATTGTTGGAGGATATAAAGTGTTTTCAACAAAATTAGAAGATACATTAACTCAACATCCAGCGATTGGAATGGTTGCTACCATAGGTGTTCCTAATCCAGATAGACCAGGATCTGAAAACGTTAAAGCGTTCATACAACTTGATGAAGATTTTAAATTTGATGGTAATACAGAGAAACTAAAAGAAGAGATAATTACTTTCGCTAGAGAAAATTGTTCTCCCTATGAAGTTCCTAAAATGATTGAATTTACTGATGAATTACCAGTTACTTCCGTAGGTAAAGTAGATAAAAAGTTATTGAGAGAAACGTAGAATTTTTAAATAATTATTTTTATTTTAATTCTTTTTTATTTTTCATTACTTTAAGCCTTAATAATAATGTTCATATCTCCAATTAACACAAAAAATTACTATCCAACCTGAAAGGCTTTAGTTTCTGAACTATTTGAAGATATTTCATATTCTATATACCTAAAACTTAAGAATTTAAAATACACAAGATTTCTCAGGATATATTTAGAATTTATTTGATTTTAATCAATAAAATAAAAAAAAATAGAAAAGAAAGAAGCCTAATTCCTCGATTCTTTTTCTTTGTATATATTATATATTGCTTTTAAATCTTTTATAAGTTAAAATATCTTCAAGAAAAAATCTATAAGATTCTTCTCATCCATTAAAAGTAGTAATACTTTTAATGAAAGTTTTAAAAAACAATGGAAATATCTAATAAACGTTTTATTTATTTAATTTATAATTGATCATTCATCTATAAAATTAACCGAAATTATTAATAATAATAATATGTCAGAAAAAAAAAGAGATGAATCTAATTTTGAATTAGATTACAAAATTGAAAATGTAGTTGCTACAGTTATAATGGAGATTACTGAAAAGATAGACCTTATCAAAATCGCCCGCAAATTTGAAGATGTAGAGTATAATCCCGAAAGGTTTCCAGGGCTTGTCATGAGAATCAATGACCCAAAAGCAACATTTCTTATCTTCTCTACGGGAAAAATGGTAATCACAGGACTTCGAAGAGCGGATGAGGCAGGTCCTGGTGTAGAAAAAGTAGTAAAATATATCGAAAAAGCTGGAATTAAAGTGGCTAATCCAGAAATCACGATTCAGAACATTGTCGCAAGTGGAGATTTACATACATATATAGATTTAAATATGGCTGCGATTGTAATGGAAAATACCATGTACGAGCCAGAAGTTTTTCCAGGTGTAATTTACCGTATGCAATATCCTAAAACTGTTTTCCTGATATTTTCAACTGGAAAAGTTGTCTGTACAGGAGCAAAAAACAAGAAATTCGTAAAAGAAGCGTTTTTAAAATTAAATCGTGAAGTACGGGAACTAGGTGTTGCTAAAAAAAATGTGGAAAATTCAGAGTATCAAGATATAACATTTATTTAAAACACGATTAAAAAAGTATATATACCATATTATTATATTTTCTTTAGAGAACTATGTTTTGAGGTGTTTAAAATCAGAGCTCGAGCTTGTATAAAGTGTAGAGAGTATGTAATTATTCATCCAAATAATCCAGAAAATCAAAACTTTATAAAGCTTTTTGAAGTAAATCATAAAGGGCACACACTAATAACCTTAGATCTTGACGAGGTAAAAGATCAATATAAAAATTTTGAAAGTAAAGAAGATTCAAATAAGCCAACTTAAATCTTGCATAATTAAATCGATAAATCCATCAAAAAATTCGAATTCTATTTATTTCGGAGGCGAAACAACGATCTCTATTGAGCTTACATTATTTTCACGGTCATCCTCGCCCTTAAGTTGCTCCGTAGTAATGTGAATCTCTTTATATTCAGCTCCTTTCAAAAAGCGGTTTTTTAAAATCTCGCAAATATCGACGGCGTGAGAGATCGCTCTGCCGCGAGCCTTTACGGTACAATCTTCTCCTTTATTCAGGATCATCATTACAGCCATTACATAATTCATCGTAGGACGACGACCAACAAAGACAGCGTTCTCCTGACCTGCCTCTTTTTTTCCTTTTTCTTTTTTTTCCATTTTTTATTTTCTCTGAAATGTAGTTTTTTATTCTCTATGTTGATAGGTTATCCCTATGTATTATGATTTAAATATATTAAGAATTCTTTTAGAGTTGCCGTAAAAAGTTGTAAGTTGATTAAAAAGTTGTTTTAGTTGCACTAAAATCTTGTTTTAACAATAATCTTTCTAATAATCCACTTTTCTAAGATATCTCTCAATCTAAAAAAAGAATCTAATCAATTTTTAAAGCTCTCCTACTCTATAATCCTAGATTTTTTGATAAAATATATCTAGTTATGATTGGAGAATCCCAATAAAAAGTTTTTTATCCCCATTAAAAGTTTTTTTGTCCCGCTAAATTATTTTCCTAACAAATTTAACAATTTCTATATTAGAACCTTTCAATAAATTTACTTTCACTATATTTTCCATGTTATACCCTTCTTTGTAAATCAGCCGTTTAATTTTCGCATTAATAATGAGTTTTAAACAGCTCATACATGGGAATGTTGTAGTATAGAGAGAAGTATTACCTTCGATTGCGGTACCATGGAGTGCTGCTTGAACTATACAATTAATTTCAGCATGAACACCCCTACAAAGTTCGGGGTTTTCACCAGGTTTAAGATGCTTTCGAACACAAATATCTGGTGTACAATGTGGTAATCCCGAAGGTGCACCATTATATCCAGTTGATAAAATATGATCATCTTTAATAAGCACCGCCCCAACTTTTCTTTTAATGCAAGTTGAGCGTAAGGAGGCTACTTCAGCCATTTTCATAAAATAATTATCTTTTGAAATTCTTTGATTATTCGATGTATTCATTTCTTATCGCCACTCGAAATATAAATTTAAAATATAGATGCATTATATATTTTTCTTAAGTTTTTTCTCAACAATAGAAACTACTTTTGGAAATATATTTCCAATTTTCTCATGAATAACTACTTCTGCTAATGAGTCCATATCTGTTTCTTGAATGTTTATAATTGCTAATTTTGCATTCATTGATAAAGCTTTTTGAGGATACCATGCCACAGGGTAAACCACAAGAGATGAACCAAGAACGATTAATAAATCACAATCACCAAACATGTCATCAGCTGCTGCTAACACATCCGATTCTAAGGGCTCTCCAAAAAAAATAGCATTTGGTTTCAGCATTCCGTTACAAACTTCACAAGAAGGAACATTTCCTTGTAAGGCTTGATTAACCATTGTTGTGATTGGAAAAATTCTTCGACATTGTAAACATTTGGCTTCCATGACATTTCCATGGAACTCGACAATATTCTGCGTTTTAGCTTTATGATGTAATCTATCAATATTTTGAGTAAGAATACCTTTTAATTTACCAAGCTTTTGAAGCCGGGTTAAAGCTTTATGACCTTTATTTGGTTGTGCGCTAAAAATTGCTTTCCCTGTTTCTAACATAAATTCTAAATTTTTCGCTGGATGTGCAATATACGAGTTAATTGATGCAAATTCATATGGATCAACTTTTTCCCATAATCCTGTGCCGGGACTCCTGAAATCGGCAATACCACTTTCGGTAGACATCCCTGCCCCTGTTAATACTACGATATTTTTAGATTCAAGAATTAAACTCGCAAGTCTTTCAATTTTTTCCTCTATCTCACTCATTTATATGATACTCCAAAAATGTAAATCAGATAAAATATTAATAGGGATTATTTTTATTTATTGAATATAATATAATATTATACATTAAAATAACGATAATTAAGAAAGATTGTCGTTTTACTTAGAAAATTATTATTTGATTCCATAAATTAAATTCCAATATTCTCTATATTGAGAATGGTGTAAAAGTAAATGTCTGCTATAAGAAGCTTCATTTATAAAGTTGTAGTTGTTGGCGACGGGGGAGTAGGGAAGACCTCAATGGTTTTGCAATATTGTGAAAATACTTTTAAAGAAAACTATATTATGACTATTGGATCAAATTTTTCAACAAAACAAGTAGAACTTGAAGAGTATCCTAATTTTATTGTAAAGCTTCAGTTATGGGATCTCGCAGGACAGAAGCACTTTAGCTTTGTGCGCCCCCCTTTTTATCGAGGGGCTACTGGAGTTGTATATGTCTTCGACCTAACCCGAAGGAGTTCATTTCAAAATATTTTAAATTGGAAAGATGAAGTGGAAAAAGTAATTGGTAATGGCAAGTCAAGTATTCTGGTAGGAAACAAAATTGATTTAGCAGAGCAAGGAAATCGAGAAGTTGGAGAAGGAGATGGTGAAGCATTAAAGGAGGAGATAAATGCGTTCGCATATTATGAAACGAGCGCGAAAGAGGATGTTCTGGTTAGTCCGGTATTTAAAAACATTACTTTAGCAATTCTCAAGAAAACTCAAAAGATTTAAATTTTAATTTGCTATAAATTTTTGATTTTTTATTTGCTATAAACAATAAGTTAAAATTCTTTAAATTATTTTAAAATACTAAATTCAATCTATACTATCTAAAGATTAAAGAAGGTTAGAATTTATATGTTTGGTGCTGCAGGTAGAGCGTATGATCGCGCGCTTACTGTATTTAGTCCGGAAGGCCGCCTATTTCAGGTGGAGTATGCATTAGAAGCCGTGAGGCGAGGGACACTTGCGGTAGCGGTGAAATCAAATGAACATGTATGTTTAGCTGCTCAGATTAAAATAGCATCTGTGTTAATGGATCCTGATTCGATAGATAAAATCTTTCAAATAGATGATCATATAGGAGTGGCCATTTCAGGATTACATGCAGACTCACGAGCATTAATTAATTATGCGAGAGTTCAAGCACAATCATTTAGATTAACATATGATGAACCTGTTCGCCTAAATATGTTGACGAAAGCGATAGCAGATCTAAAACAGCAATATACTCAGTTTGGTGGTGTAAGACCATGGGGCTGCGCGCTTTTTTTCATCGGAATTGATGCTATCGGCCCACAAGTTTATACAACATCCCCTAGTGGCATTTACCGCTCATTTAAAGCATATGCTTTGGGTAGCGGAGAAGCAACCGCTAGAGAATACCTCACTGATAATTATAAAGACAATTTAACTTTTGAAGAGTTAGTTAAATTAACCTTAAATACTCTCAAAGAGTCGATTGATGAAGAAGCAACTAAAGATAACATTCGTCTCGCATGGGTGAAAGGTGAAGATAAAAAGTTTTATATGTGCTCAAAAGACGAAGTAGAGAAATATTTAAACTTATTAAAATAGACTTTTTTTAAGATTTTTTATTTTCTAAAAGATTTTATTTTCATAATTTATATCTAGATAGTAGTATTTTATCACAAATTTTTTTTTAATTAATCCCATGGAGATTAAAAATGGCTAAAAAGAAGAAGATTAGAGAGGAATTTCAAGCAATTTTCAAGAAAGGCGATGAAAAAGCAATTAAAAAAATGTTAGAAAAAAATCCGTGGCTACTTGATGAAATGTCAAACACTATGGATGCTGGAATGGTAGAACAGAACCAAATTATTGCTGCTTTAGGGGTTATGGAGGATGAACTTGGCGGACCTGTGCCAATTGATGAGATTTTATTTAGTTTAAGAGTAGATTTTAATATTCGTAAGGAAGATTCTAAAGTTCATGAAATATTGAAGAGTGTGGAGAATTTAAATCTAGTAAAACGTGAAGCTAGTGGGTGGGCTTTAACGAGTGAAGGAGGAAAGATTTGCGATGATCTATTAAATAGAAGTTTAGGAAAGTTAGAACTATAATCAAATAAATTTTTATTATTGATTAATGAATTCTAGTTATAGTAGAAAAATGCATTTATCTTAGACTAAAATTATTATTGGATAATTTTTTTCTTAATTTTTCTTAAAAATAGATGAATCTTATGGATGAGCAAAAAGAAGGAGAATTTGAGAAAGAATTTGATGAGGATGGATTTGATCCAACTAAAGAAGCTTTCTTTTCGGATTTAATGGAAATGGAAGAGGATATTGCTTCTGAAGCTTATGAATTAGTTGAACATGCCATGGGGCTAATAGAAACACAATATTATGATGATGCAATAGAAGTTTTACGTCAGGCAATTGGTATATACTCTCAGATAAATAGAGAAGAAGAAATTAAAGCTATAAACGACAAAATTTCTGAGATTTATCTTCTTAAAGAACAGGTATTTAGAGAAAGTGAAATAGCCACTGAAATAGAAACTGATGAGTTAGAAAAAGAGAGAGTCGAAAAAGAATTAAAAGTTCTTGACACTGAAGTTAAACTGGTTCACGAAAAGGTTGAAATAGATTTTACTGATAAAGCTAAAACAATATTAGAAAAAGCTAATGAATTAATAGAGAGGGGCGAATTCGAAGAAGCTCTTGATAATTATGATGAAGTTATCTCCATCTATGAAGAAATGGAAAAACTTGATGATGTGGAAAGAGTTTATACATTAATCGAAGAATGTTATAATAAAAAGGCTGATTATTTACGTAGTATTAAAAAAGAAACTCCTAAAGTTGAAACAGAGACAGGGAGAGAGCAAAAAGCTTTACCAAGGGAAGAAGAATTAAAGGAAGAAAAACTACAGCAATACCTTGTTTCTAAAAAACGGGAAGAAGAAATTTCATCCCGGGCATATGAATTATTGGGAAATGCAGCGGAGCTTGCGAAAAGTTATCAATATGACCAAGCATTACAATTGTATAAAGAAGGTGCTAATCTTTTTGAACAATTAAATTGGACATATGAAGTTAAAAAAGTCGAAGATACAATCGCATTATTAGAAAAAGAAAAGGCAGCCCATCTACAGGAACTTGAAAAAAAGAAAATAGAGAAAAGAAAAGAGGTTGAAATTCAAAAGCAACCAGTTGAAAAAATTAAGCTATATGTAAAGGAGCGGGAGGAACAAGAAAAACTTGCGAAATTAGAAAGATTAAAAGGAATAGAACTTCAAAAGATGGAAAATGAGTTTTTCAAGGCGCAAATTGACAATATGGTCACAGAAGCTGCTCGTATGGCCCGTGAATATGAATTAGCCATGCAGAAGGCAATTAAAAAGAAAGAAATGATTGAAGAATGTATTTATCCAAAAGTTATTGAGATTTATAAAAGAATTAAAGAGCTATTAATTGATAAAGGGTGGAGAAGCGAAGCGACAATTTATGACGAGACTATTAATGTATACATTCAAAAATTTGAACAAGACAAAAAAGTCAGACAGATTGAAGCTGAGAAAGTAAAAAAACAGAAAGAAGCTGAAGAAATGTTAAAAGTTTCAAAAGAAGAACAAGTACCTACTTTAAGTGAAGAGAAAATAAGAGCATTGGAAGAACAACGTAGAAAAGAAATTGAGATTAAAAGTATCAAAGAAAATATAGATAAGATGACTAATCGAGCCGAAAAAATAGCTAGGGAGTATGAAGTTGCACTAAGGAAAGGAAGATTTGAATTAAAATGTCCATATCCAGAAATTATAAACATTTACAAAGACGCAAGGCAGATAGCACTTGAAAGAGGGTGGGAGACAGATGCCGCAATATTTTTAAGTCAAATTCAGTCATACAACGAAAAGTTGGAGAAAGACAAAAAACTAAGACAAATTGAAACTGAGAAAAGAAAAAAAGAAGTAGAACCTGAAGAGATATCAAAAGTAAAAAAAGAAGAGAAAATTCAATTAGACGAAGAAAAATTAAGAAGAATTGAAGAACAGAAAAGATTAAAAGAAGAAGAAGAAGAATTTACTGATTTAATCAATAGTATGATTAATAAGGCTGAGAATATGGCTAGAGAATATGATCTAGCTATGAAAAAGGCAGTAAGGGAAGGAACATTAGCAGAAAATCCTCCATTTGATGAAATTATTAGGATTTATGAAAGAGCAAAACAGATGGTATTAACAAAAGGAAAAAATGAGGAAGCAGCAATCTACACAAATCAAATTCTTGTATTTACTGAAAGATTAGAAAAAGATCAAAAATTACGAGAGATTGAAGTTCAAAAAGCAGAAAGGCAAAAAGAAATAGAGGAAATGCATAAGGGTGGCAAAAAAGTTAAAATTGATAAGGAGAAGTTAAAAACTATCGAAAGAAGAAAGGAAGAAGAAGAGTTCGAACAATTCATAGCGGAATTGATTAATAAAGCGGAAAAATTAGTTCGTGATCACGAAATAGCAATGAGAAAAGCTCTGAGAGAAGGAGAAATAATAGAAGAGACTCCATATTCAGAAGTAATTGAACTATATAACCAAATATATGATAAAGTATTAGCAAGAGGATGGGAGGATCAAGCTAGGATATACTCTAATCAAATTAAGATTTATCAAGATAAATTAGAAAAACATGATAGATTACTCGAAGTAGAAGCTCAGAAAGCAGAGAGACAAAAAGAATTAGAAGAAATGCATAAAGTAGAGCGAAAATCAGAAATTGATGAAGGAAGACTAAAAGTTATTGAAAAAAAAAGAGAAGAAGAAGATTTTGAAAAATTCATATCGAATATGGTTGATAAAGCAGAAAAATTAGTGCGGGACCACGAAATAGCAATGAGAAAAGCTCTGAGAGAAGGAGAAGTGATAGAAGAGACACCTTATCCAGAAGTAATTGCACTATATAAAGTAATAAATGATAAAGTATTAGAAAGAGGATGGGAGGATCAAGCTAGGATATACTCTAACCAAATAAAAATATATCAAGATAAATTAAAGAAACATGATAGATTACTCGAAGTAGAAGCTCAGAAAGCAGAAAGAGAAAAAGAATTAGAAGAAATGCATAAAGTAGGGAAAAAAGAAGTTAAGCCTTATAAACCTGAAAAAATAAAAGAAATTGAAGCTGGTTATAAGGAAGAAGACATCTTATTAGATAAAGCTATGAACCTTATAGATGATGCTGAAAAATCAGTTAAAAATTATGAATTAAGTATTAAAACAGATGTTTTATTATATGAAAGCCCTTATGGTAAAGCTATTACAAATTATGAAGAAGCTCAAAAAATATTCCAAAAAATTGGCTGGAATAATGAAGCTAATCAATTAATTAATACTATTAAATTCTACAAGGAAAAGAAAGAAAAAGATGAAAAGTTACGAGAAATTGAGAAAAAGAAATTGGAAGAACCAAAAGCAAAATTAGCAGCAGTAAAAGTTGATACTGAAAAGGAATTACTTGCAAGAAAAGAGAAGAGTTTAGAATTTGAAAAAAGAAAGAAAGAGGAGGCTAAATTAGCAGAAGAAATTTTTAATAAAATACAAAAAGCGGAAAAGATGGCACAAGA
Organism: uncultured archaeon; assembly: GCA_964435435.1. Lineage (GTDB taxonomy): Archaea > Asgardarchaeota > Lokiarchaeia > Sigyniarchaeales > SOKP01 > Loki-b32. Next base: position 12,445 of record CAYSZJ010000052.1, on the reverse strand, counting down.
ATACGAATTGAAGATAAAGGATGGAGTTTTTGATCAAGAAGCACCTTACGAAGATATTCTTAAAATTTATCGCGATACCAGAAGAGATTTTGAAGAGATTGGCTGGATGGAAGAATCAATGAAACTTATCAATACAATACAATTTTATAAAGAAAAATTGGAGAAAGATAAAAGATTACGTGCTTTAGAAAGTGAAAAGGTAAAAAAACAAGAACAAGAACTTTTAATACAACAAAAATTACTTGAACAGGCAAGGGATGAACAAGAAACATTTCTTAAACAAAGAGAAGAAGCTCTACTTTTACAGAAGGAAAAATCAAGCGAATTTGAATCAGCAAAAGATAGAGCATTTAATCTAATGGATCTTGCAAAGAAGGAATTACAAGAAAATAATTTTGAAAAAGCTATTGAGCTTTACAAAACAAGTGAAGAAATATTTTCTGATATAGATTGGCAAGAGGGAGTTAAAATGGTCAAAGATTCAATTACGATGATTAAAAGAAGAGAGAAAGCACTTGAGCTTGAACAGAAAGCTATAGAAGAGAGAAAAACTGACAAGTTAAAAATAGAAGAAAAATTAGAAGAAAAACTAGCTAAAGCTGAAGAATTAAGGAAAGTTCAACAAGAAGAAAAGAAAAAAGAATTCTTAAGAATTCAGAGGGAGAAAGAATGGGAAAGAGAAGTCTCAGAAGATGCTTACGAGATTCTGGAACAAGGTACTGCTTTATTAGAACGCAATAAGTTTGATGAAGCTTATGAAAAGTATATTGAAGCGCGAAAATTATTTAACAAAATTTCATGGAAACGAGAGGTTTCTCGGATAAATAATGAACTTTTGTTTAAACTCAAAAGAGAAAGGAAAAAATTTGAAATTCTTGAAGATATTAAATTAAAAAAAGCTGAGGAAGAAATAGAAATGCAGAAGCTAAAAGAAGAAGCTGAGAGAGAACGCAGAGAATTTGAGAAACAGAAATTAGAAGATAAACGTAAACTTGCAAAGGAAGAAGTTGGTAAAAAAATTAAAAGTATGTTGAGGAGAGCTGAAAAATTCATCGAAAATTTCAGATATAATGAAGCAATACTTTTATTTAAAGAAGAAATCACAAGATTAAAGAAATTAGGAAATGATGGGGAGATTAAAGAAATTTCTGATAAAATTAATGAAGTTATCACTAAAGCACAGGTTCCATTAATTACATTAGAAGAATTCTCTGAGCCTGAAAAATATAGAAAATATGAAGCAGCATATAAAGCATTAGATAACGCCCAAATCTCCTTATCAAATAATCAATTCATGAAAACTATATCAGAATTAAATGAAGCTAAATTCAATCTCAAAGATGTTAAAATAGAAAAGAAATTCATTAAGGAAATTGATGGTAAAATTAATAAATTTAGGAAAAAGCTTGGGAAAAAACCTAAAGTGGAAGAAGATACCGAAGAAGATGAAAGGGAGCGCCTTAAAGCTCGAATTGCTGCGAGAAGAGAAGAAAGAAAGAAAAGGGTATTAGAATTATTAAAAAAGTAGTAGAATTTACATAGTTATTCTTTTTCTAAAAAAGTCTAATATTCACCCTTATTTTTTATTGCAAATTACTAATAGTTCTTAATTATATAATTAAGTTCAAAAATAAAAAGAAAAAAGGATGAGTATTAATTAAGTTAACAACTTTTCTTCTAATTCATTTGAAATTTCAGAATTTAGTAAATTAGGAGAAATATTTCTTTCAATAGATTCTTCTATCAAATATTCTGTTTTAATTAAGTCTCTAATTGCCACTCGAATCGCTTCTGAACGATTTGGAAATTTTCCTTCCGATACTAAGATTTCTAACACTTTTAAATAGGATTCAGGTAAATTTACAGATATTAATTTCATTGATATACACTCCAAATTTATTTTCTATTAGTGATATTTATAAATCAATACACTAAATATCACCTCGGTTATATTTAAGTTTTTCAATCGAAATTGACCTCTAGAAGTCCGACAGAAAGCTCTTTCGTGCTTTATTTATAAATTTGAGCTAAAAAATGGGAGATAATGGTTTACATATAATAATTCAATACTTTTACTGAATTGTTTGAAATAAATACTATACAAAAACTTTTATGTATGTCTTACATGTTACATGTAACACACTCACAATTTTTATTATGGATTATAATTATTATATAAAGAAATAAATGGAAATTGAATAATCATGGCAGATATTGAAATACAATTAAAAGAACACTTAAAGAATGGAAAAGATTGGGAAAAAATGGAGACTCCTGTTGATGGTGTTAGTGTTGTTAAAGTTCCTGCAACAAAAACTAGGCCTGCATTGTTATTTTTAGAGATAAATCCTATAAAAGAGGATGGTAAGCCACTAAAAAGAAAAGGATTATTTGTCGGTAATAAAGAAATTCTTATTAAATTCAGTGAAGCTTTAAACGATGACAAAACGTTTCAATTAATTGGAGAAATAGAAAAAGTTAACCCAGAAGTATCCGCTAATGGCGCTACTAAAAAATTAAAAATGTAAACTTATTTTTGTTTTTTTCTTCTATTTTAAATTTTAGACTTCTTTAAATTGTTAATAATAATAAGATAATTAAAAAAAAATTAGTTATTGCTTAATTTTGAATTGAAATAATCACTTTTTAGACTCCTCTAATCAAAATACCAATTCCAACAATCAAACATAGCCATAACGTTGTAACCTACTCCTTTTAATGATTTAATGTGAGTTTGTTGGATTAAAAATACCCATCCTGGAATGTGACAGTAAGATGCAGGATTAACTGGTCGTGTTATGTCAAAAAGATAAGATTGAATGTCCATATATGCGGTTTGTCTAGCTATTGGATCAGTTATTGCTGCTGCAGATTCTATCATTGAAATTAACACAGGATCGCTTATTCTAGAAAAACATGACCCAGATTGGTTATTAAATATTGGATCAAGCATGTTAAAGGCATCTAAGTAATCAGGACACCAGCCAATAAATCCGACATCCATATCCCAAGGGGAATTTTCACCTGTATCTAAATATTCTCCCCATGTTCTTATGGTTACTTCAATATTAATCCCAATTAATGCGAAATTATCTTCCATTAATTGATTTAATCTCTGATTAGTTGTATCGCCAAAATGTTGATTTACTTCCAGTGTTTTCAGCGATAACGCAGTCCAAGCAGATTCAGAGGTTCCAGGATATTTAGGATCAAGACCACTTGTTTCTGAAGGGTATAGTGCCATTATGATTTCTCGTGCCTTTTCAACGTTACTTTCATAATTTCCACCAAAAGGATTATCTGCAGCCATTTTACCTTCAAGCGACGCATTATAGCCGGGCATCGCTCGTGGAACAGCAGGACATGCAGGATATGCATAACCAAAAAGGATTTCGTCTGTAATATAGGAATAGTTGGTCACTAGAGCAAGAGCTCTTCTAAACTCGGGAGATAGTTTCTGATTTACTTGACCACCTACGATAGGTGATTCACCTTCAGGAGGTCCGCTATAAATCTCCAAATAAAAGTAGCATAAATCTTCGCCAACATCTTCAACATGAAAATCAGATTCTGCTTTAAATTGAGAAATGTATGACTTTGGTACACCTCCTACGTAATCGAATTGCCCTGCTAAACCAGCAGTCATTCTTGCTGTATCATCTTCAATAATTCTAAAGATAAGAATTTCTGCCCATGGGCCAGTTCCCCAGTATCTCTCCCATCTCTCGAACCTTACTTCACGGTCATATTTAAAATGAACATATTTAAATGGACCAGTACCAATTATTTTCTCTGTGTTCAAATCTAAAAATCGATATTTAGGAGTAGAAGCTGGAGATAAGATATATGTACCACAAAAAGTCATTAAGTCTATAAAAGCACCAAAAGGTTTATTCAAGTAAACAGTGAAGTTATATATATCTGTCACTTCTGTTTTATTAATAATCGGGGTACCATCAGAGAAATAATATAATGCAGATGGAAAAGCTTCCCAAGAAGTATCATTAGCAACAAGATCTCCTGACCAATTGATGAAATACATCAGTCTGTCAAAATTCCATTTTACAGCTTCAGCAGTTAAAAGATATCCATCGTGGAAAAAGACTTTTTCTCTAATCTTAAATGATATACAAGAAGAATTATGCCAATACCATTCTTTAGCAAGCTTTGGTATAACACTATAGTTTGGATGATCTTGATAATCATAATCAACTAAACTCTCGGCAACCTGGTGTTCTGCAATATATGATGGAACATCCCATGTATCGAGAGGATCAATTGTAGCCAAATTTGATCCGTAACCTACAATAATTGTATCCTTTTTCTCAGGGCTCCCTCCAACCAACCCACCTGAAACTGCTAAAAGTACATTTCCAATGCCTGATGCTACTAGAACAACAGCTAGAATTATAATTGCCAAAGTTTTTTTCTCCATTTCCATAAACAATACACTTTTTATTTTTTATTTTTTTTATTATTTTATTCAATTAAAGTAAAAATTTGTCAATCTTTACTTAATTTTTAAATCTAAATTATAGGTTAATTTTATTTCAGAAATCTTCAATTTAAATATTATTCTTTAAATATATTGATAACATATTTTCCCTATATTTCAGAATATTTCTAATTCTTCAAGATATCTTATGTAGTCTCGATATTTTATGAAGTTTGAATATTCCCACACATATCCCACTTATATTCAAAAAAGAAGAGACTTCTCCTAGAAGTATATTTTCTAGGAGAAGATTTTATAACATACAATATGAAAATGGAAATGAAAAATAAGAATTGATAAAAAAATAATCGTAATAAGATATTTAGAATTATCATTTTTTTTATTCCCTCTCATGTTTCACTATATATAAATAAAACTAGAAAATCTTAAATTTAAATAATTATCAAAAATAATTCTAAAAATAATTCTTTCCAACACATCAAAAAATTATGAGAAATTTTGATTTCTTTATATTTCAAGATATCAATTTAAAGTTTGGATATTCCCACACATTTCCCACATTTATGTCAACAATTCATATTAGTATTAGAAACTCATGTAGCAAAATCAATAATTTTTAAATAAATCCCTTTTTTGGAAAACATTTAATTTTTAATTGCATAATTTATTTAATATTATAATAATAAGTCAATAATGTGATTATATGACTCAAGAAGATGGTGTGCATTGTATAGTTTGCAGAAAAGAGCAATTTTCCCTTGCTCATGATGAGTGGATGAGAAGAGCATTTGCATTTGTAGAGCAAGGTCAGCTTAAAATGTGTTCGGGATGTGGAGCTAAATATTTGGTTTGTACGAATTGCGGAGGTTTATATTGTCGCATACATCCCGCTCTTGAGGCTTGGGAACTTCCAGATAAATGTCCTAAATGCGGATGGGTTAATAAAGATGTAAAAGCTTGGGACGGAACATCTGCTCGTCATTTTTAATAGCAATATCTTTAATATATGCTTTATTTTTTAATATTTTAATAAATAAATTTCTAACCCCATAAATTCAAATAATTTACAAACTGTGTAAAGTTAAAAGTTAATCAGCTTTGATTAAATTAACATATTTTAAGTTCTTTATTAAACATAAGTCAAAAAAGTTTTAATTTTAAAGAATCAATAATAATTTTATTAATAATAATTTTACAATGGTTAGATATGACCAATATAAAGGTAGAAATAGCCTCCCCTGAACAATTCGAAGATTTAAAGAATTTAACTAAACTATTAGTGGAAGAGCTTGGACAAGAATTTGATCCAAAGCGATTTGATTGGGGTATTCGTCGTCGACTTTATGATCCACTCCAACGTCACGGGATACTCATTGCTTTTGATGAAGATGATAATACGGTGGTTGGAATGATTATTGCTGAGTTACGAATAGACCCATTTGGATCATCTGAGGGGTATATAAAACAATTCTTCTTAAAGGAAAAATATCGGAAAAAAGGTACTGGGCATCTTTTACTAGAAAAAGCTCTTGAACATTTAAAAAAAATAAAAGTAGAAAAAGTTAAAGTTAACATTAAAGAAAGAGCAGTAGAAGCCTTAAGTCTTTATGAAAATATGAATTTTAAAAGGGTTTATGAGGTTTTAGAATTAGATTTAACAAGAGAAAAACCCAAAAGTTAAATAATTAAAATTAAAAAAATGAGTTTAGAGATTCCTTGGGTTGAGAAATATCGTCCAAAATCATTTGATGAAATAGTGAGCCAGAATATCGCAATAAATCGTCTGAGAGAGTTTTTGAGAACTCCCAATATGCCTCATATGATTTTTACAGGACCTGCAGGTACAGGCAAAACTAGTACTGCTTTAATAATAGCAAAAAATTTCTTAGAAACAAAAGATTTAGACACTAACATTTTAGAATTAAATGCTTCAGATACTGTAAGAATAGATTTTGTAAGAAATGTTTTGAAAAATTTTGTTAATCAAAATCTAATTAAAAATGGGTCTTTAAAATTCGTGATCCTAGATGAATCTGATAATATCCCTGGACAAGTTCAACAAGCTCTTAGAAGAATTATTGAGAAAGCATCTTATAATGTTAAATTTATCTTATTATGTAATTATATAAATAGAATAATAGATCCAATTATTTCTAGATGCGCTGTATTTAGATTTGTGAATTTAGCTAAGGAAAATATTGTAGAAAGATTAAAATTCATCGCTAAAAAGGAAAAATTAAAGATTGCTCCTGAAAAATCAGAAGAATTTTATAATTTATTATTTTTTATTTCAGGAGGAGACCTAAGAAAAGGAATAAATACTCTTCAAATGTCGGTATCTCTTGAATTAATAGAAAACTTAGATTTGGATGAAATTTTAAAAATATCTGGATTTTTAGACAAAAAAACCTTAAATGATTTAATAAAAGCTCTTAAAAAAAAAGATTTTATAGAAGCAAGAGATATTGTGGATACAATTGAGTCTCTTGACAGCCGAAATTTTATAAGACAAGTATTAGAAGTATTACCACAATTTAAAATTGAACCTGAAAAGATAATAGAAATAAGAAGCTATATTGGAGAAATAGACTACCGAATAAGTCAAGGTGCTGATGAGAATATCCAAGTTTCAGCTCTTTTAGCAAATATTTTAGAGAATATAAAATTATAATCATTTTAATAATTATTAACCATATTAATAGGGAGAAAACAAATTTGAGCGAAAATATTCCAATTTGGCGAATTAAATATCATCCTAAGAGTCTTGACCAAATTTGTGGAAGAGAGGAAATTATAGAAAGGCTGAATCAGACTATTAAACTAAAAAACTTTCCACATTTATTACTTGTAGGATCTGAGGGTATTGGTAAAACAACTATTTCATACTTATTCTCAAAAAAGTTTCTTGGTAAATCTTTTAATGCCAATTTAAAGTTAGTCTATGCAAATGTTCCCCTGAGCGATGAAGAAAGAAAACAAGCAAGATCTGAAGCATATATCTCAACTAGTAAAATTGGAAGTTTAGCAGGAAAAAGAATAACAACTCCTGCATTTATTCAAGTTAAGGTAAAACCTTTTGTGCAATTGAAAGTACTAGGAGATGCTCCTTTCAAAATTTTAATTGTAAAGAATTTTGAAGCTTTAGGAACAAACCAACAGGGTTTTAGAAGATTAATGGAGATATACGGGACTAATTGTAGGATGATATTAATAACACCTAAAATATCGAGCATAATTGATCCAATTGCCAGTCGATGTCAGATATTTTTGATCCCACGCGTTGAATTAAAGAGTTTCAAAAATTTAATCCTTGATATCGCTGAAAACGAATCATTACAGATTTCTGATGAAACAATTGAGATTTTATATAAAATTTCTGGAGGAAAATTCACTCGAGCAATAGATCTTTTACAATTAAGTAGCATTACTGGGAATGTTATTGATAAGAATAAACTGTATGAAAATTCTCAGATGTTTCAAAATGATGAAATAAAAAGTCTTTTAATAATGGCTTTAAAAGGTGATTTTCCAAAAACCAGAGGATTAGCACGTAAAATTCTGTCAAATTATAAATATAATTCTCATGAGCTCTTTAAGCTACTTCTTGATGAATTACATAAATTACCTTTGAGTAAATACACAAGAATTAAATTAATCAATTATATTGCAGATTCTGATTTTCGAGCACTTGCTGCTAGAGATGCTGATATTCAAATTTCTGCTTTATTATCTAAAATTTGTTTATTTAGCGAATATTTATAGGTGAATCAATTGAGTAATATTGCTAAAATCCCATGGGTAGAGAAATATCGACCAAAAAGTCTAAAAGAAATGGCTTTACCTACAGCGAGAGTTAGTGGTCAAAGAGTAAAGTTGGGTGAGGAATTAAAAAAATTTGTTGAAACTTTCTTTAGAGAGAGAAATCAAATAAATAAAGAAAATTCTAAAATTAGAAATTTTAATAGAACCGCAATTGAAAAGGAGCAAAAAGAAGAATTTAAGATTTCTCCTGAAAAAGCAGCTGTTCTATTAGAAGGCCCTCCTGGAATCGGTAAAACATCGATTGTATATGCACTTGCTAATGATCTAAACATGGAAGTGATTGAGACTAATGCATCTGATACTAGAACTAGAGCTGCACTAGAGAGAAAATTAAAAGAGACAACCAAAACTCGAGGTATAATGGATTTTATAACTCAATCTAAAGAAAAGTTAATTTTGATTGATGAGATTGATGGGATTTATGGGGTGCAAGATAGAGGAGCAATTCCAACAGTTATTGATTTAATTCAAAATACTCAATTTCCTATTATTATGTGTTCTAACGAATACAAAACAAATCTTCAACCAATATATAATAAAATTAGAAGATTTGAGGTAAAACCTTTACCTAAAAAAGAAGTAACTAAAATTGTACATAAAATTCTCAAGAAAGAAAAGATTACAAGTATTAAAGAAGAAGATTTAGAACTACTTATTGAAAAGAATAATGGAGATTTACGGGGAGTCATTAATGACCTTCAAGGAATTGGTCAAGGAAAAGTTGAAGAAGATACTAAAAAGTTAATCCTTAGTTTAGATCGAGATAATATTGAAGAAATATTTTCTTTAATACGAGATTTGTTCCAAGTCTCCTCGTTAAGAGAAGCTCGGAGCTTAACAGATAAATCTAATGTAGATTATAATTTTTTGTATAAATGGATAAATGAAAATCTCCCTACTTTTATAAAATCTAATAGAGAGATTGCCGAAGCATATGAAAATCTCTCATTAGCGGACGAAATTTTTGGCAGGATCCGCATTAATCAATATTGGGGGTTATTACCTTATTTTTTTGACCTTTTTGCGGGGGGTGTTGCTTTATCTCGCAAGGAAACGCCCATACCTAAAGGTTTCCGAAATGTTGCATTCCCTAGATATAGTACCGGAAGTTATTTTTCTTTAAGTAGTACTGAGAAAGAATTTATAGAGAAGATTAGAATAAAATACGAGATCTCTCCTATAGAATTTATACAAAATTTCCTTCCCTTCTTAAAGATTTTATGTGGAACATCAAGAAAACAACTCAAAAATGTTAGTGATTGGTTAGATTTAGATGCTAAAGAAAAAAAAATATTAAAATAAAGAACTATCTTAGAGATTTTTGGATGAAAGCACCAATCTTATTAATTGCTTCTTGACCTTCTGGTGCAAAAAAAGCGAAAACTTGAAACATATGAATCATATCATCCCATATATCAAGTGTAACCTCAACACCAGCAGCTTTAGCGCGATCTGCAAAGCGAACTGAATCATCAAGTAGTAATTCTGATGTTCCCACTTGGATGTATAGAGGAGGCAAACCTTGAAGGTCTGCATATAGAGGTGATGCTAAAGGATTTTTATTATCTTCATCTCCTAAGTATGTTTTTGCACAAAATTCAAGATTTTCTCGGGTGACAAGCGGGTCGATCTCTGCCTTAGTTTTTACTGAATCCCCAGTAACTGCTAAATCTAAGAATGATGAAAGGCATACAACAGCTTTAGGTAAGTCTATTTTATCATTCCGTAATTTTATAAGAGTTGCTATTGTTAAACCCCCTCCAGCAGATTCTCCCGCTATTATTATATTTTTTGGCTTAATTTCCTCAGAAGAAATGAGCCATTGATATACTTTTGTTGCGTCTTCTAACGCTGCAGGAAAGGGATGTTCAGGAGCACGTCGATAATCAATCAATAAAACTCGAGTTTTTGACGCTCGAGCAAATCGGACACACATTTCACGGTGGGAATTGATAGACCCTGCAACATACCCACCACCATGAAAATATAAAATAGCATGATCATTTACCGACTCTGGGACAGAAATCCATTCAGCAGGAACTCCTGCGGCATCCAAAGGCTCACATTTTGCGTCTTTAGGTATTTTAGTCATATTTCCTATTTGTTCAAAACTCTCTCGTAATGCTTCCACGCTCTGTTCAGATGGATCCCCCTGACTTTGTTTTAATAAATTAATTAAATTTTCCATTTCTTTACTAACCAATGATTTTCGACCTTTTTACTAATTTTTATTATGTAATTTTATCAATTCTAAATTGTTTTTCTCTTAAAAAACTTTTTCGTTTCATAGATTGATCTCTCCAAAAAAGGATCTCCAAAAATGGGTAGATGTGATGATAAAAAATGGGAGAGATAGATAGTTTAACTTTATTTATTTATACCAATTTAATTAGATATTAATATTTTAACAGCTAATTTTTAATAATCTTATAAATATTCAATAAAAGCTTGATAAGCTAAAAATAGATTAAAAATCTAGTTTACCCGTAAATTTAAATAGCAATTTTCAATTCTCACAAAATAATAATAAACAAAATAGTTTAGATTATAACATGTCTGAAGTTAAACCAGGAGAAATAGAGGGTGTTAGATCAAAAAGCTCAGAATTAATATTACAACTTGCTGGAGGTGCTATATTTGGAGCATTATCTACAGTTATGGCGGTTGCGCTCGCACCGATTATTAACGCATCTAGAATCGTGGGTTGGGGAATAGCTATGTTTGATCCGACATCATGGGTATGGATCATCTGCTTTTTAATATTTGGTTCTTATGCAGGATTAATAAGTTGTATAACAGGTTCTTTTGGGCTATTACTTATTGATCCAAGTGGATGGATAGGTCCAGTCTTTAAATTTTGTGCTACAGTTCCTTTAATTATTATTCCTTTATTAATTTTAAAATTAAGAGAAAAAGATATAACTAATAGCTTAAAAGTAAAAAATCCAAGAAAATATGTATTAACCGGAGTGATAAGTATAGTTGTTAGGATTGGAGCGATGATCGGTCTGAATTTTCTCTTTTTTGTTACAGTTTGGGGGATAGAAAACTTACCTTATGTTAGCCTTGAAGTTTTAGGACTAGGAGATATTACAGGTGTAGCAGCAGTATTAATTTTTACTCCTATAATTAATCTATATGCAGGTGTATTAGATCTTGCAGTTCCTTACTTTATTGTATTTGGAGCAAAAATAGACCAAAAATTTGAGATTTGGTAATTTTTTTTAATTTCTTTTTTTCCTATTAGTTTATATTTAAGAGTATTTCAAGATAAATTAAAGAATTTTATACTACGTACTACTATATTAAAATAATCTATTATCATTTGAAAATTAAATTCATCCAATCAAGAGAGGATTGTCATAATTAGTAAAGATTATAAATGCATTTTATATAATTTCGAGAATGACATTGCTACTATTACTTTAAATCGTCCTGATAAACTCAATGCTTTACAATATCCTTTATTAATGGAAATTGTAGATGTGTTAGAATATGTGAAGAAAAATAAGCTAGTCCGAGTCCTTGTTATTGAAGGGGCAGGAACAAGTTTCTGCTCTGGAGATGATCTGATAAACTTGGGACCTGAAGGTGTTCGATTTGCTCCATTAGAGGATGGATCAAGATTACCACATCATAAAGTTGTACGTTTAATACGAGAAATTCAAAAGCCTATTATAGCATTATTACACGGATATTGTTTAGGAGCAGGATTCGAACTGGCACTTGCTTGTGATTTTCGATTAGCAGCAGATGATTTGAAAATTGGAGATCATCGTACTTCCTTAGCTCAATGTGCTATGAGTGGTGTGAGTTGGTTTCTTCCACGAATTATAGGATTTAGTCGTGCAACAGAGATAATTCTAACTGGGAGACATCTTGATGCAAAGGAGGCTTTAGAGATAGGATTGATAAATAAGGTTTATCCTTCTTCAGAATTTAAAGAAAAAGCCTTAGAATTCATTCAAAAAGTAGCAGAATTACCAACAAAATGTCTTGGATATAATAAAGCTATGTTAAACTATTCACAATTTAACGAGTTATTTCCTTCATTACAGTATGAATTTAAGTTATACTTGAAAAACATTAGGACTTATGACTTTGGAGAGGGAATGAAGTCTTTTATTAAAAAACGAGATCCTAAATTTAAAGGAAGATAAAAATTTC
>CAYSZJ010000051.1:0-27120 GCA_964435435.1 uncultured archaeon | reverse complement strand
TCTAACTCTCTTAGATAATTATATCCTCGATCACTCCATTCTAATATTGTTCTTCTTCCACGCTTTACAAAAGCTTCGATTATACCCGTCTGTGAAATTCCCATCCTTCGATTTTTTAACATAACAGCATTAGTTTCTTTCCAATGAGTATTGACTAATGTAACAGATTTTGAATATAAGTAAGCATACTTTAAAGTATCTTGAAATTCTTCATAAGATTCATGTCTTGAAGGGAAAGTTTCCACTAGACACTGATATGTAAGAACATTTCCAAATATTCCCATATGGTTTACGGGTTCATTAAAACAGTAAACCGATTGGGATTCATTTAATTTTTCGACTTTTGTGATTTTTTGCTTTCTAGCTCTACCTATCATTTTTCCATCTGGATGACGTTTATTGATAGCATATCTTGGACCGATTCGAATAGCTTTTTTAATTCTAGTAGGTATTTCCCCACATTCATATGAAGGAATATATAAACAATATATTGTATAATTCCTGGTTCCATAATTTGTTTCTTCTCCCGCATCACCAGCTGAATAAATAGTGGAATGATTGATCCCGATTCTGCGTAAGAGAATTTGAAGATCTCTAATCTTTTCTTCATTTCCAAATATTCGATAATTATCAGTATTTACCTGATGGCATAAATTTCCATCAGTCTCAATTAATCCTGCTGTAAATTCTAGGATTGATTCTCGATCCCAACTAAAAATTATATCAGGAAGACCTCGCGATTTATCGTTTAAATGCTCAGCAAGTTTTAAGTCAATAACATCTTTAAGATTCAGTCGGTTATATGGATCATTATAACCTTCCTTTATTTGTTCTTTATACCAAGTTCCCTTAACGTCCAATTCCTTTAATTTAGATTTTTCTCCACATATAGAAACCATTGGATAAATTTTATCAATATACCCATCACCTGAAAAAAGTCCATATTCAAAAGCATTTGGTTCATAAATCCCTCCAAATTCTTTATCAATTTCAAATGGCACAACATAATCCCCCAATTTAAGATCTATTGTTTCAACAGAACGAAAAATTCGAGCTGTTGAAGGGCGAATATGCCATTTATGATCTGAAGTGCAATCTAAATAAGATCCATCTGAGATATATACACGGTAAATTTCTTTATCTTTAGCTGCAAGAAATGGTTTGACTTTAGACCAACGATCTCCATTCCAGACTTCTACTTCTCTATCAACTACATCTGCTATTCGAGGAGCTCCATTTTTAGTCTGAATTCTCGTATCTCCTGTTGCGCAACAGAGTTCAAAACTCTCAAGAGTTTGTTCTCCACACGGATTAACACCTGCTGCCTTTTTATCTTTATAGTTTGGTTGATCTCCCATCCTTCCATAATCTCTCGCATTCTCAAGCCAAAAAAGACCAGGTTCTCCATTTACCGCAATTTGATTAGCTATGAACGAATAATCCAGACCTTTTACCGCAAAAACAGAATTATTACTAGCCCACCGATGGGAATATAGTGCTTCTTCATCTTGCTTACATGTCACAAAATCTAAATCTGTAGGATTGCCTAATGCAATTTCAGCACTGTTATGAACTAAAATACCATCCCCTGCTATAAATTCATGAACATCTTCAACAGATAGATCATAGGTATCATATTTTTTAGAATCATTATTAACAACCATATCAACTTCGATTGGGATCAAATTATTCAAATTTCCACCACATTTTAAATAAGTACCAATTGTCATTTGATTTTGCTGTGGAGTCCAATATCTCCCATAATGAAAATTATTCTTTAAAATCCATTCAGAGGGGAATCCAAAATCATACTGACTTCTATCTGTTTTTCTTTTTGAGATGAATTTCAAAGTGTATTTTTTAATTAGAGATTCAAATCTTTTAATTGTTAATTCTCCGACAAGATTAACATAATAAAGATTTTCCCAATTCTCAATGTCTGAACGATCTATCTTTTGAATTTTAGTAGGGATTCCCAAGGAAGCATATAATGCTTTTACTTGAATAGCAAATTCTGGGTATTTAGTAATAACTAAATGAATAGGACGCGTTACCGAACTACCATCAGCATCAAATAACCCCCCTAAATAAGCAGCTCTGATTTCTTTTTTTCCTTGTAAAATATATTCTGGAATAATGATAGTTTTATGTGATTGCTTAAAGTGATCGAAATACCAAGCTAATTGTTTTGAAATGCATCTTAATTTAACACACCCTTCTTCTAATTCTGAAGTATAAATATTTATTCCAAATCTTGATAATTGTTGATTACATTTTTCTATAATTAGCGGGTGATTTTTATCAATAGTAACATTAATTTCAGCATTAAGTCCACTTTTATCAAAATTAGGGATAACACATCCATCTCCATGGAAATAACCCAAAAACCATGCCATATCTTCATCTAAGGACGGTATAATAATATCTTTACATGTGGTTGAGTGATCTGGTTTGTCATAAGTCCATTCTGGAAGACAAGTATCTTTTCCTACAGAGACATGTAAAGGAAATACCATTCTATCACCACTGGTCAAATCTTTTGCTCTTTTCCAAGAATATTTTCCAATATTTGTCATAACAGCAATCCGATGATTTTTTGTACAATAAAACTCGCCAATTTGAGATTTAATTTTAATTAAATTTTGTTTTCCTTGATATAAAACTTCAGAAACAGGAAAATATCCCTTTGTTGTCTCAATCAACATTCCTATTTTTAATTTTTCAATGGGGATTAATCCTTCTTTTGTATGAATTAATGTTCCTTTGGGAAGACATCGACGCACGTTACCAGCCACAACACATTTGCCAATATAATTCATAATATCGACGATGTCAATAGAAGTAATTTTTTGCTCTATTCTTGCTTCTAAAATAATTTGAATATCTTCCAACATACTTTTAAGTGGTCCTGGACCAGAAGCAATTCCTCCAAATCCTCTAATGGGTTCACCTGCATGTCTAATCTCCGAAAAATTATAATTTGGAACTTGCTTCCCTAGGAAATATGCTTCTAATATTAATTTTAATGCTTCAACCCATCCTTCTCTACTATCAGGAATTTGAAACTCAAAAGTTCCTTCTTTAGGTCTTTTTATAGTTATTTTACCTGCACCTTTTGTATCAAAACCTACACCTACACCAAGCATTAAAGCATCCATAACGAACTCAAATGCTTTTGAATATTTCAGGTTAATATCTTCGGTAGATGCGAAACCACAATTATTTAAAGACATAGAACCATGACGGGCAATAAATTCTGTTCCCATCATCCATAATCCTCGACCTGGTGGTGAAAACTTGAAGTTCCAAATTTTATCAAACATAATTTGAGCAGATTTTTGAGCTTTCTGATCACTCCAAGGAAGACTTAACTTCATACAATGCTCTTTTTGAATTGAATAACAACCTTCTACAACTCGCCTAATTGTTTCCCAAAAATCTTCTTTTCTGTTTTCACCTTCAATTATTCTAGCATATGTTCTTTTATATGTAATATATCCCAAAGGACCCCAGTCTGGCTGCTTTCCCTTATAATTGTTAATAAATTCATCATCAAGTTTGAATCCAATACTTGCTAAATTGATAGCCCTCGCAAACAGATTTCTATATTTATTCATACCTCTTTGAGTTAATTCAACACATACTAATTCACGTATATAATTTGTGGTAATTTCATCCATTCCAAGACCAATTATTTTTCGAATGACATCCTCAGCTACTTTCTCGGCAATATGGATGTCAAGACCAGTTTCTTTATTTAGTATTTTAGCAATATTAGTTTCATCGAACTTTTTCTTTTCACCCTTGGAATTAATGACATACTTAGGATATAAATCTATTAAAGAAAATGAATTATTGGTCATGTTATTCATCCAATATTATGTGATATATTAATTTTTTGATTTTATCGGCTAAACTAATTGTTTAATAATTTATAGTGCCTTAACCGTCCTATAAACTTATGATTTCTTTTAATTTAAAATTAATGTTTAATTTATATTAAGCTATTGATTAATTTCTTTAATTTTTGATTATTTATAGTTTGATAAATCTATGGAACATACACAAATTTGTAAATATATTTTTATTGGTTTTGATCAATAAAATTTTGGATAATTTTTCGTCGAAATTATGTCGGTAATTCTTTATTATTATAAATAATTCAACACTTTTAAACAAAAATTCAAATTAGAATTACTAATTTTTCAATGAATAGATTGATAAAGATTTTTATTCCTTCTTCGCGAATTAAGCGCAATTGAATTTTATTTTGGCTATTTTACTCCAGAATGGCTAAAAAAACGTCTTATCAAAGGAAAATGATAACAAATCAAAATTAAATTCCTCTTTTTTTCCACTTATCCTATGATTCTTAATCTGAAAATTTTTAAATACTCATAAGTATATACATCAAAAAACTGCAAGAAAAAAGCCTAATTTAAAACTTTATACTTGAAGGGAAACATATTGGTGGATCTAAAAGAATCTGAGAGCCAAAAAATTAATTCTTCCAATAGTCTTATTAAAGAAGAGATTAATTTACAATTGCACTTATGGTTAACCGCGTTCTTTGTTATCTATTTTTGCTCTTTTTTAATACCTGCTGTCATTTTTATGATGTATATAATGTTGTTTTATTTACCATATTTCTTAGAAGTAAGAAGTTTTATTTCTCTTTTTAATAATTTAACTTCCCTCATTGCCTCTATAACTTTACCTCTTATAATAATAATATGTTATTTAATACATTTGTTTATTGTAGCGTTAATTACTCGCTGGTTTTGGAGCTACTCGGAAAAAAGATCTCCTTCTAAATCGGGAATTATCCCAAGAAATATACCAAGTAAAACCCTAAATTTTTACCATTTTCGTTCATTCATAATAAAATATCCCAAAAATGCGTTTTCAAGAGGTCCATTTCCTTGGTTACTAAAATGGATGTTCAATTTTGTTGGAACTAATAAAATAGGGAAAGGATCTGTTATTGAGGAACAGCTTGCAGGAGATAGATTTGTAGAAATAGGACAAAATTCCTACATCGGAACAAATCCCGGTATTAGTTCACATGCAGTAGAAGGCATTTTTGGTAATATTTCATTTGCAAAAGTTAAAATTGGAAATAATGTTACTTCTGCTGGATTCAATTGTTTTGGTCCTGGTGTAGAAATTGGTAATAATTCTTGGTGGTTACCTGTAACAGGAGCAACAAAATATAATATTTTGAAAGGAAACAATTATTATTTCGGTACACCCCTCAGGAAAATTTTTAAAAGAAAAGTTATGGATTACCTGCAAATCTCAGAGGATGATCTGGAAAAAGCAGAAGAACTGAATAAAAAGTTGAATTTATCAGAAAAAAGGAAAAAGGAAAAAAAAAGAGAGCAAATTTTATGAGTGAACATCAAAATTCAGAAGTAAATAAAGTCGAAACTGGAAAAATTGATTATACCATTGATTTCGTAACGACTAGTGTAGTAAGTAGAATTGGGTATAAATTCCTAGCTTTATATATCCCTATTTTATGGATATCTGGATACATGGCGGGTGCTGTATTTTTCGATGTATCACTTTATATCCCATGGTATATAAATATGTTTTTACTCCCTGTATGGCTATTCATTTTATATTTTATTTTTGTATTTGGTATTGCTATTTTTACAAAAGCATTCTTTCTTATAATTAATATGATTCATAAACCAAAAGAGGGAATATTTAGAGCGGTAGATGGTGATAATGATTATGAGTTTTGGAGACTTCGAGTAGAATTGAAAAAATTAGTATTCTGGTTCATGAATAATGGACCATTACCTTGGGTTGTAATGTGGGGATTCAGGTGGTTTGGTATAAGAATTGATTTTTCAAGTCATGGTCAAGATGCTTGGTTGGATGGAGAATTTATTGAGTTCGGTCGAAATGTTACGGTAGGGCAGGGTGCTGTTGTAATGAGTTCAATGGTCGTAGGAAAATATTTGATAATTAAAAAGGTTATTTTAGGAGATCATACGGTTGTTGGTGGTGTTTCAAATATTTCTCCAGGCACCATTATGGGTAAAGAATCGGTAATTGGCGCTTTTTCTACAACTGTTCCCAATCAAATTATAGAACCAGCGTGGATTTATTTAGGTCCACAATTTGCAAGAAAATTGAAACCAAATAAATATTCAGAACAAAGACGCGATATAATTTATCAAAAGGATGTAGATGAAGAAGTTAAGTATAAAGTTAAACAAAAAGTTAATATTGACGAAGATAAGAAAGATTTGTTAAATAATAATAAGGAGGAATAAAGAAGCATGTCAGTACCTTCAAGTTTAAAAGTCGGACCAAATACTACTCTTGCCTTGGTCAAAAAGCGATATTTAATTTTTTACGTTTTTCTTATATGGATTACCATTTTTACAATCCAATTTGAATTTTGGGCATACTGGAAGCTTTATGACTGGAAATTTATTCACTTCTTATTTTTTCTCCCACTTTTGATTTTCGCAATGTATTTAACATCTATAGCTGTATCTTTAATTTTTGCTAAAATTTTTCTTATTTTTATTAATTTAATTCATAAACCACGCGAGGGTGTTTTTCTTAGGCATCCTTCTGATAAAGATTATAAATACTGGAGTTTTAGAAGCACTATTAAGAAATGGCCATTGTGGTTATCCCATAAATTTCCATTTCCATTTATGGATAATATATGCTTAAAAATGTTTGGTATAAAAACTAATTTTTCTAACTCTCTATTTGAAGGATTTGTTGATACCGAATTTATAGAGTTCGGTAAAAATGTAGTAATTGGACAAAGTGCCATCGTTCAATCAGCTATTATAGTCGGAAACCTATTTATTATAAGAAAAACTGTTATTGAAAATAATGTAGTAATTGGTGCTCATAGCGTTGTTATGCCTAGAACACATATGAAAAAAAATTCTATCTTAGCAGGTAGTTCCTTGACTACTGTTGGACAACAATTAGAAGAGAATTGGGTTTATTTGGGTGCTCCAGCAAAGAAATTCAAAGAAAATGTATTCTTTGAAGATGGTTTAGATGAAATAATTGAAAGGCAAGCTGAAAAGGAATTATTATTAGAAAAAAAAGTTGAAGAATTGTATACAATGCGTCGAGATAAAGAGACTAAAACAAATCAATAGAATTATGTAAACTTCTTTTATTAAAATAGATAAAATCAGATTAGATTAAATATGAAAATTGGATATATTCAAACATCTCCAATCTTTGGAGAAAAAAGCAGAAATTTTGAAGAAATTGAAAAATTAACCGTAAATTTGAAAGCAGATCTAATTGTCTTACCAGAGTTATTTGCAACAGGATATACATTTGTTTCAAAGAAGGAAGCTGAATCTTTGGCAGAAGGAATTGATGGAGAAACAGCTAAATTTATGATTAAATTATCTAAAAAAACTAATTCTACGATTATTGGGGGCTTTATTGAGGTTGAAAATAACGAGATCTTCAATTCCGCTATGATTGTATCAAATTCAAAAGTACTGGGAACATACCGAAAATTACATCTCTATTATAAAGAAAAATTATGGTTTTCTCCAGGAAATAGACCTCCTAAAATATTTAGTGTTAATGGGATCAATATCGGGATAATGATATGCTTCGATTGGATCTTTCCTGAAATGGCTCGAACATTAGCTCTTCTTGATGCAGATATAATAGCCCATCCTGCAAATTTAGTTCTTCCCTACTGTCAAAAAGCAATGGTTACACGATGTCTTGAGAATCGAGTTTTTGCTATTACTTCAAATAGAATAGGGGAAGAAAATAGAGGATCTGAAGATTTTAAGTTTACCGGAGGGAGTCAAATAACAGCCTACAACGGGGATGTTTTATCCTCAGCTCCTACGGATAAAGTATATGTAGGTATCGTAGATGTAGACATCGATGAAGCAAGAAATAAAAAGTTAAACGAATACAATGATTTAATAGAAGATAGACGAGAAGGCTTTTATTATAAAAAATTAAAAAAAACAAAATAATAAACTATTCGGGTTGTAATATACCTCCAAAAGCTAACCATGCCAACAATGATTTAGCTACCAATAACTACGATCCAAGGAATTGCCCCAGATATACATCCCATTATAATAGGTTTCCAATTAGTTTTCTCTGTATATTAATTAACTAATTCCATTCCATACCCGAAAATTATCGTATTGAACTTTTTTAGAGAAAAGTTCTAAATAGTTATATGCAATAATTAATTTATGAAAGCTGCTATTTATGATGGAAAGGAACTATCTATTAAGGAAGTTTTTATCCCAAAATTTTCTGACACCCAAGTTCTTATTCGAGTTAGAGCTGCTGGAGTATGTGGCACAGATTTAGCAATAGTAAATGGTTCCTTACCAACTCCTACTCCTATTATACTTGGTCATGAGTTTTCAGGCGATGTTGTAAAAATAGGGAATAAGGTTGATTCTAAGTGGCTTAATAAGAAAGTCACTTCTGAAATAAATAGTAATATTGACTTTAATTGTTTCTATTGCAAACAAAAACAATATACTCAATGTATTTCACGGAAAGCATTAGGGATAGATATTGATGGAGCTTTTGCTGAATATATAGCTGTGGAATCTTATTTATTGCATGAAGTTCCTGAAACTATTTCATATGAAGAAGCTACTTTTATCGAACCTTTAGCCGCAGCGTATCAGACATTTGAAATGATGCCTTTAGAAGAAAATGATAAGACAATTGCAATATTTGGTCTTGGTAAATTGGGTTTATTAATTACCCAAATTGCAGTTTCAAAAGGTTTAAACTTAATTGTTGTGGATGGATCTCATAAAAAGCTCAATCTGGCTAAAAAATTTGGAGCTCAACATCAAATAAATAGATTTGATGGTGTTAATATCCCTGATACAATTAAAACTTATACTAATGGTTTAGGTGCTGATATAGTGGTTGATGCAACCGGTAATCCTCTAGCAGTAAATGATGTGCTTGCTTCATGTAGAACTCGAGGTAAGATCCATATAAAAAGTACGCATGGAGTTAATACACCCATTAATTTAACAGATCTAGTTGTTCGTGAATTAACTTTATATAGTAGTAGATGTGGACCATTTGAAAAAGCAATTAATGGATTAAAATCCGGAAAAATTGAAGTTGAGAAATTAATCTCAAAAAAATTTGATTTAAAAGATATTAAAAAAGCTTTAAATTTTCATATGAAAAACCCAGAATATATTAAAGCAATAATTCGAATATAAATTATATAAAGATTATTTATGGTAAAAACTGAATTGCAATCGATTGAAAGTGTTTCAAAAGAAGAAGATATAAGAGAAGAGGTTAAACTTCAGTATTTTTGGTATTTAATTGTTTTTTTTACAATATACTTAGTCTCATTTTTAGTTCCGGCTATTTTGTTTATAGCTTATATCTTTTTATTTTTTTTGCCATATTTTTTAGAAGTTACAAGTTTTTTTACAATTTTTACTGAGTTTAAATCCCTAATGGCTCTAATTTCTATGCCATTAGTTCTTATTGGTTGTTATCTTATCCGATTGTTTTTCGTAGGGTTAATTACACGTGGTTTTTGGAGTTTAAGTGAAAAAAAATCACCAAGTAAAAGCGGGGTAATACCAAGAAATATCCCCAGTAAAACTTTGAATTACTATCATATTAGAGGATTTATGATCAAGTATGGAAAAAATACTTTTACAAAAGGAGCTTTTCCTTGGCTCTCTAATTGGTTTTTTAACTTTGTGGGGTCAAATAAAATTGGAAAAGGTACAACCTTAGAAGAAAGCATTATGAATGATAAATTCATAAATGTAGGTAATAACTGTTATTTTGGAGTAAATTCTGCTTTAGCAAGCCATTTAGTAGAAGGAACTTTTGGAAATATTAATTATTTTGAAATAAAAATAGGAGATAATGTTACAAATGCTGGAATGAATCTGATTGGAGCAGGATCAGAAGTGCATGATAATTCATATTTACTTCCTCTAGCTTCAACTCCAAAACATAGTATGCTTAAAGGAGGTAATTACTATTGGGGATTACCATTAAGAAAAATTTTTAGAAAAAAGATATTGAAATTTTTAGGCTTAACTCCTAAGAATTTAGAAATAAATGAAAATATTGAGGAATATAAAGATAAAAATTTATTGAAAAAGTTAAAAGCTAAGAAAATTTTGGCACAATCTGATAATAAAGTTGAAAATGAACAAGTAATTAACAGTTCTCATGAGGATAAAATTGATCTAAATAATTTAACAGAGAAGGAATTGATAATTGATTTCACAACAAGTAGTGCAATTTCAAGAATAAATATAAAATTCTTAGCTGTCTATATTCCTATTTTTTGGCTTTCTGGCATGATTGTTACTATAGTTTTCTATACTTTTACGTATTATGTCCAGAACTGGATTTTAATGGCTTTTTTTCTACCAGCAATGATTATACTTATGTGGTTAATTTTTATCCTCGGCTGTTTCTTTTTCAGCAAATTATTTTTAGTTCTGATAAATTTAATCCACAAACCCAAGGAAGGAATATTTAAAGCCAAAATAGGAGATACTGATTTTGAGTTTTGGTGTTTACGGACTGAGTTAAAAAAAATTGTTTTATGGCTTATGCGAAATTGGCCTCTTCCTTGGATGGATATATTGGCTTTCAAATGGTTTGGAGTAAAGATGTCTTTATCCAGTTCATTATACGATTCTTGGTGTGATGGAGAATTTATTACATTTGGCAGGCGTGTACTTATAGGTCAAGGCTCTACTATTATGTCAAGCATGGTAATTGGTCAATATTTGATTATAAAGAATGTGATATGCGGAGATTATTCTCTTGTTGGTGGACACACCACTATCGCACCAGGGACTGTTATAGGAGAAGATACTTTCGTTAGTGCAATTTCTAACACTTTATATAATCAAATTCTTGAACCTGGATGGATCTATCTCGGAATACCTGTCGTTAAACTTAAAGAAAATAAATATGCTAAAGAAAGAAGAGATATAATCATGAAAAAAGATGTGGATGAAGAGCAAAAGTTCGAAGTTGAGTATGAAGTAAATTATGAAAAATAGGAAAAAGATCTTATAAAAAAACTCAGAGATTTTATTTTATATCCATTTCTAATTCTGTCCTTAAGAAACTCTTTAAATTTTCACATATCTTTTTTAATATTTGTTTATCTTGATAGAATAGGTTAGTCCTTGGACAATCTTCATCAAACACACATTTATTCTGAATAAAATCATAAATTAAAGGATAAAATCTACATCCTTGAGGACGATATTCATAAATTTTACATTTTTTAGAAAAAAAGTCTAAGAACACACAGTGATTTGCAGAATTTTTTAACTGGAAAAATCTATTTTGATTTTTAAAGATGAAATCTTTTCTTTTTAATTTCTTAGGAAATTTTTGGATTATTATGTCAATATCTTGTTGAGATAAAATCATTTCTGTCCTGATACAACATTCTCCGCAATTTTTACAATTGTTTTCCATAGTAAATTATTATTTTTGCTCAAATTTCATAAATTTTAAAGGAAGGAAAATATCTATTAAAATATAATAAGTATTAATTGCTTTTTAATTGAGTAAAAATTACACAAATGTGTATTTATAGTTAAATGCAAAAATGAACGAGGAAGAAAAAGAAACTGAGCCCCCCGATTCCAATGAGATTAATATTGAAACTTTAAAAGAAGAAGTAAGTCTTCAATATCATTTGTATATTTTCATTTTTGCTATAATTTATTATGTATCTTGGTTATTGCCTGGGTTTGTCTTTTGGTTATACTTTTTTATACCTTTTCGTATTTTTTTTCTTGAAAATTTAAGTTTTATATCTATTTTTACCGAATTTAATTCATTGATAACGCTTTTATTAATGCCAATTATCCTTATCGGCTGTTACTTACTCCATCTATTTCTAATTGGTATAACTACACGAGTTATTTGGAAAATTACTGAAAAAATTTCGCCATCAAAATCAGGTGTAATCCCAAGAAATATAAGAAGTAGAGCAGCAAATTACTATCATATCAGAAGTTTTATGATAAAATACGGAAAAAACACTTTTGTTAAAAGTATTTTTCCATGGTTATCAAATTGGTTTTTTAATTTTGTAGGATCAAATAAAATCGGAAAAGGAACTACCTTAGAAGAGTCTGTGGGTAATGATAAATTTATCAATATAGGGAAAAACTGTTATATAGGGGTAAATTCAACGTTAGCTAGTCATCTAATTCAAGGAATCTTCGGTAATATTTCTTATTTTAAAATTGAAGTAGGGAACAATGTAACATCTGCAACAATGAGCCAAATTGGTCCAGGATCTACGGTTGATGATAATGCCTTCTTACTGCCACTAGCCTCAACAAGTAAACATAGTATGTTAAAAGGAAATAATTACTATTTTGGTATTCCTTTGAGGAAAATCTTTAGAAAAAAGATTATGTTATATTTAAGTGTATTGCCAAAAGATTTGGAAATGAATGAAAATATTGAAGGATATAAAGATAAAAAATTATTGAAACAATTGAAAGAAAAAAAATCTTCAATAGAAAAAACAGATGATAAAATTAATAATAAACAAACTTTGGATGATATAAAGGAGGAAAAATTCGATATTGATAATTTATCAGAAGAAAATTTAGCAATAGATTTTGCTACAAGCTCTGCGATAAGTAGGGTTAACATAAAGTTTTTAGCGGTCTATTTACCAATTTTATGGCTTGCAGGGTTGCTTATTACAATAATTTGGTATTGGTATTCTGAAGATGTAATGAGTTCAATGAAATTTCAATGGGCATTTTTTCTTTTCTTCCCATTAGTTTTATTCGGTCTGATTTATATCTTTATCATTGGATGTCTTCTTTTTAGTAAATTATTTTTAATGCTAGTTAATCTCATTCATAAACCCAAAGAAGGAGTTTTTAAAGCTGAAATAGGAAATACAGATTTTGAATTTTGGATGTTAAGAACTGAACTAAAGAAAATTGGTTTATGGTTTATGAGAAATTCTCCCTTACCCTGGACAGATATAGTTGCATTAAAATTGCTTGGTGTTAATATGGATTCTTCAAGTCATTTAAATGATGCGTGGTGTGATGCTGAGTTCATTAAATTTGGAAGAAAGAATTTAATTGGTCAGGGAGCTCTAATAATGTCGAGCATGGTAATTGGGAAATATTTACTAATAAAGAAGGTATTTTTTGACGATTATGTAATGGTTGGGGGTCATACAACTATTTCCCCAGGTACAATCATAGGTAAAGAATCTGTAATAGGCGCGCTTAGTTCAACAACGTATCATCAAGTTTTAGAACCAGGATGGGTCTACTTTGGGTTTCCAGCGATAAAACTTAAAGAAAATAAATATGCTGAAGAGAGGAGGGATATTATAATCAAACGCGATGTAGATGAGGCAAAAAAATTCAAAGCAACCCATGAAGTTAATATTGATGAAGATAAAAAAGATCTAATAAAAACTCAAAAAGAAGAGGTGTAAAGATTATGAGTGTTCCAAATACAATGAGAGTTGGACCATTTGTCTCACAAGTATTAGTTAGAAAGAGATATTTGATTTTTTATTTTTTCTTAATTTGGATAAGTATAATTCCATTACTTTTGGAATTTTGGGTTTATTGGCGGTTTTTATGGGATTATAATAGACCAGTTCATTTTTATACCTTTCTTCCGCTTCTCTTTTTTGGAATGTATGTATCTATCGTATTTTTTTCAATTTTTTTTGCAAAAATCTTACTAATTATTATTAATGCAATTCACAAACCTCGAGAAGGCATATTCCTACGAATTCCAGAAGATAAGGATTATAGATACTGGAGTCTTCGCAATACCATTAAACGATGGCCAGTATGGCTTGCTCATAAATTTCCTTTTCCTTTCTTAGATAATATTTGCTTTAAAGCTTTTGGTGTAAAAACTAAATTTTCGAACTCACTCTTTGAAGGATGGGTTGATACTGAATTTATAGAATTTGGTAAGGATGTTGTGGTAGGACAGGGTGCTATTGTTCAATCTGCAGTAATAATTGGGAATTTACTGATAATTAGAAAAACAGTTATTGAAGATAATGTAAGAATAGGTTCTCATGCAATCGTTATGCCAGGTTCTCATATAGGTAAAAATTCAATATTAGCAGCAAATTCAGTAACTACTGTAGGGCAAATCTTAGAAAGAAAATGGGTGTATGTTGGGATTCCAGCAAAAAAATTCAAGAAGAATTATTTCTTTGAAGATGGATTGGAGGATAAGATAGGACAAGTTGAAGATGTAGAAGCACTAAGAGAAAGATATGAGGAGATTTATACAAAGCGTCATGATGAGCTAACTCTAAAAGCACGTAGAGAACTTAAAAAAGAAAAGAAAGAAGAAGAAAAGAAACGATTAGATTCTGAGGAATATGACATTTTAGATGACGGTTTTAATATATAAAAATTACAATGAATTTCTCATTTCAGAATAAAATACATTCTTCGATTATTTTTTCCTTTATTTACTGTTTTAGTTACTTCTATTTTACCAATCTCGTTTAGATGGTTAATATGAGTTCCACCATCCACCTGTTCATCAATATCTCCTATTTTGACTATACGAAATTCTTTAATATTTTCAGGTAATCCTGCCGCTAAGCGAGCTAATTCAGGTTTTCCTAAAACTTCTTCTCTTGACATATAATCAATTGTAATAGGCAAATCTTGCTCTATAATTCTATTAGCTTCATCTACATAAGCTCGTAATTTTTCTGGAGAATAATCGATCATTGAAAAATCCATTCTCGTTTTATCAAGTTCAATTTGGTTGCCAGTAATTTTTGCTTTAGCTCTTCTGTAAAGAATATTTGATATGAGATGGGAAGCTGTATGATAACGCATATAAGTATATCTTCTTTCCCAATCAAGTTCACAGGACACTTCATCACCTTCTTTTAATCCAAGCTTACCAACCTCGTGGCTAATTTTGCCCGAGAATTTACCAACATAAACAACTTTGAATTTCTCATCATCTTTAATTATATATCCTTCGTCCCAAGGTTGACCGCCTCCTTTAGGATAAAACGCAGTTTTATCAAGGATAATATACTTACCATCTTTAACACTTGTAACTTTAGCATCCCAACTTTTAAGATAGGAATCATCCATATATAATACTCTTATCATAAGGAGTAAAAAGGTAGGTAAACTTAAAATTTTAACTTTTAATCGTTTTCATGAATTTCAGAAGGTTTTACGCCATCAAATAATTCTAATTTCAAGAACTTTAAGGTTTTTTTACATTGAGGGCAATAATAATATCCTTGCTCTTTATTTTCAAAAGAAAAGTCACATTCTTTACAAACTGCGTAAAACATGTTATAAAAAGAAATATTTTATATTATTTAATTTCTCTCATGAAGTTCACCAGGTTTAGCCCCACAAAAAGCTTCAAATTTAATAAATTTAACTTCCTTTTGGCATTGTGGGCAATGATGGAAGCCTGGTTCTTTATTATCAATGGAATATCCGCATTCTTTACAAATAATAGCTTTCATATTAAAATAACACTGAATTGGATTTTTATAAGTTATTTCTATGAATTAGAAAACTGTTTGATTTTATTACTATCTTTAATAAGTTTTTCCTAAAGATAATAAATAAATTAGAAGTTTTGTATAATTATTTATATTGAATAATCGATAGTTATTATTATTTAAAAATCTTTTAAATTGTGAATTCTATGGAATCTGTGGAATTAGCGGGGATTAAATATGAAGTAGAAAATGGTTTTCTTGATTTAGGTCTGTTAGACATAAAGGATATTAATGAAATAATAGGTTTGTCAAAGATTAAAGACCTTAAAAACTTAGAACTCAGTTCAAATAAAGTTGTCGAGATAAAAGGTTTAAAAGATCTTACAGAATTAGAAATCCTCAATCTAGGCAGTAATAACATAATTGAAATAAAAGGACTGGATTCTCTAAAAAAATTGGAAGTTTTACATTTAATAAGTAATCAAATAAAAGAAATTAAAGGATTAGAAAATTTAACTAACTTAAAAGAATTATACCTCAGAGGAAATCAAATAAAAGAGATAAAGGGATTAGAAAACCTTAATTCTCTTCAAAGATTAGATTTATCCTGGAATGAGATTTCAGAGATTAAGGGGTTTGAAAATCTAGTAAATCTTAAAGTTTTATGGATTGCAAGTAATCAAATACTTGATATAAAAAATTTAGAACAGTTAGAAAACTTAGAAGTGTTAAATCTTGCTGGTAATCAAATATCAACGGTAGATGGGTTAGAAAATCTCAAAAACCTAAAAAGTCTTTACCTAAATAATAATTCAATCCAAGAAGTAAAAGGTTTAGACTCTTTAAAAAATTTAGAAACTTTATGGTTAAATACAAATCACATTTCAGATATTAAAGGATTAGAAAATTGTACAAAATTAAAAATACTAAATTTAAAACAAAATAATATTAACCATATTAAAGGATTATATCCTTTAACATCATTAGTAAATTTGTTTCTTTCTGAAAATAATATTGGTGAAATTAAAGGTCTTGAAACTATAACAAAATTAGAAACACTTGATTTAAGTCAAAACCGTATTATCCAAGTAAAAGGCCTAGAATCACTATTAAATTTAAAAGATTTATGGCTCAAAGATAATTTAATTCCTGAAAGAATATTAGACCAGTTAGGAGGGTTAGATTCAGGTGGATGCTCGAATGAGCCTTTAAAATTTGTTAAATATTGTCTTGTGAACCTTTAATTCGTAAAATTAAACTTAAAACTGTGTCTTATTTAAAACTTTTTGAGTTAACTAAAAATGATTATTTTATCATTTTAATTAGGATAATATTTATATGTATAGATATAAAAAAAAATGAAATATTTAAAAAATTCAAATAAGAAATCATAATGAATTATATAGTGCTTCAATAGGTCTTGTACTTCGCGGATCTCCTGTGAGAGTAGATACCATTTTATTCATAACATAGGCAATACTTAACTTGGCATCGAGATCCATTATACTCACTGAACCTCCCCATCCACCCCAAAATAAAATACGTTGATTTGGTCCTAAAGGGAGCTCCTTACTTTGGAGACCAAAACCTAAACCAAAACGTATTGGAACCATAAGAACTAAATCTGTTCCATAAGATTGTTCTTCTAAAGCTTTTTCAATTGTATCAATTGAAAGTAAGCGTACACCATCGAGTTCACCTCCACATGCTATTGCAGCTGTTATTCTTGCTACAGACCTAGCATTACCATGGCCATTTGCGGCAGGAATTTCAGCAGCACGCCAAGCACGAGTTTTAGTTTCTTCCGGACTAGTTACAGCACTAGTAAATGTCTTTACAGCAACAGAATTAGCGTCAATATCTCCTAATTGACTCATGTCAATTTGGGGTGGCGGGATCAATTCACCAACTCGGGAATCAAATTCTTCTAGAAGTCCGATATGGAAGTCGGCTTTAAGAGGACCAGCCACTTCTTCCTTGAAAAAGGTACCAAGAGTCTTCCCTGTTATACGGCGTACTAATTCACCCAAAAGATAACCAAAAGTTAAAGCATGATAACCGCTTTTAGTTCCAGGTTCCCACCATGGTTTCTGTGCTGCCAGCAAGTTTACAATTTTTTCCCAATCATATAGTGTTTTAACTCGAATAGGTTTATCGAAACCAGAAAGACCAGCAGTGTGACTAAGAAGATATCGAACAGGTAATTTCTCTTTACCTCCTTGAGCAAACTCTGGCCAATATTTAGCTACAGGAGCATCGAGATCCAGGAGACCTCGATCTACGAGCATGAGTGTACATATTGCTGTCATTACTTTTGTTGTTGAATATACATTTACTATAGTGTCCTTTTTCCACGGCTGTGTTTTAGCAGCATCAGCATAACCTGCCCATATATCTATAATGAACTTACCATTTAAAGTTGCTGCAAATGAAGAACCAACTTCTAACCCTTCTTCGAAATTTTTTGCGAAAGCTTCTTTTACAGATTTAAATTGTTCATCACAAATTCCATGAATTTCAACCATAATTATTCACATTTAATGAAAAATTTTAAATTTCTTCTTTATTATATTTTAAATTTTCCACTTAAGTATATATAAATATATTGAATTTGGCCTGGTTATATGATGAGTATACAAGAAAGATCTCTTTATGACAGAACATTTATAGAATGCAAATACTGGGGAGGTACTGGCAAAATTGTAATACTTAGTATTGGTAAAAAACCCTTCTATCATTGAAAATATTTATATTTTATTTTCTCTTTCTGTAATCTTTAAAGATAACTTTCTTATTCTACATTTTCTATTTTTAGAAAATTATATATTTTAAAAAATGCATTAATTAGATTAATTTTAAATTGGTATTTTAAAAAGGTAAAAACTTATGGAATTAAATCCATTTGATGTGGCAAAAAAACAAATTGATATTGTAGCTGAAGAAATGGGGTTAGATCCCAATGTAACAAAATATCTTAAGAGAGTAGAACGATCATTAATAGTTACTATTCCTATTGTCATGGATGATGGAAGACTTGAGATATTTGAAGGATACCGTGTTCATCATTCAACAGTTAGAGGCCCTGGAAAGGGAGGTATGAGGTATTCCCCAGAAGTAACATTAGACGAAGTTAAAGCTTTAGCTACATGGATGACATGGAAATGTAGTCTGTTAAATTTACCCTTAGGGGGGGCTAAGGGAGGAGTATGTGTAAACCCTAGAGATTTATCTAAAGGTGAATTAGAACGCCTTACGAGACGATATACCTCTGAGATAATTAATATAATAGGACCTGATATTGATATTCCAGCTCCAGACGTAAATACTAATGCTCAAGTGATGGCGTGGATGATGGATACATATAGCATGAATAAAGGGAGAACCATTCCAGGAGTCGTCACTGGAAAGCCTATAGAAATAGGAGGATCAGTTGGGAGGGATTCGGCAACAGGGATGGGATTATATTATGTTTTAAACGCTATGTGTGAAAAATTAAATATAGATTTAAAATCCCAATCAATTGTTATTCAAGGATTTGGTAATGTAGGGGGATGGATTGCACGTATATTATTTGAAAATGGATGTAAAATTTTAGCAGTATCAGACATCTCAGGTGGACTCTACTGTCCAGATGGATTGGAAATTAAAAAATTATTAGAATGGACTCAACAAGGCAAGTATTTAAAAGATTATAATGATAAGAGATATGAATTAATTACTAATGAAGAATTAATCACGAGTGAGTGTGATGTTTTAATCCCTGCTGCTCTTGAAAATCAAATAACACGAAATAATGCAAAGCATATTAAATGTAAAATTGTATTAGAAGGTGCTAATGGCCCAACCACACCAAAAGCAGATAAAATCCTCTTTGATAATGGGATACATGTTATTCCTGATATCCTTGCTAACGCTGGTGGTGTTTGCATTTCTTATTTTGAATATGTCCAGGATATTCGCGCTTACTTTTGGGATTTAGATAGAATTAACAAAGAATTAAAAAAGATAATTTTAGGAGCATTCGAAGCGGTATATAAAGTTTTAAAAGAAAGAAATATTCCTCTTCGCACAGCTGCTTATATCATTGCTGTAGAAAGGATTGCTAAAGCAATTGAATTAAGAGGATTCTTTCCTTAAATTAAAATTATTATACAATAAATTCAAAAAAAAAGTTTTTAAAGAATTAAACTAAATCCATAATAATTTAAATTTATAAACAATAAAATCAATTAAAAAGTACATAAGAGGTTTAACTTTAAAATGATTTTTGATTGGTGGGATTTAGTTTCATTGGGATTAGATTTAACTGAGCTTCTTATATTTATTTTGCTTGTTATTGTAATATCGCTAGTATTATATACTATATTTCTAAAAATTGCTTTGGGTTTAACAAAGGCAAAACACACAGATTTCGGGGAAGTATTTGTAACTGCATTAATTTGTGCTTTAGTAGGTTGGATACCTTGTATAGGGTGCATTTTAAGTTGGGTAGTTATAAACTCTCGACATGATACAGGGTTTCTAATGGCTATTGTAGTTTGGCTTCTAGCGATTATTATAGGATTAATCATTACGGTCTTTATAGTAATAGCCATCCTAGGTCTTTTTGGTTTAGCCCTAACTTTACCATGGCCTTAAATTAAAAATTCTTTTATCTTTTTTTTTCTTTTTCATTTTTTAAAGAACTAAAAAATTAGGATTCACTACTTCTTCTTTTTTGCAGCTTAAATAAATTTGGAAGATTATTAACCTCACAATACTCAAAAAACGCTTTAAATCCGGGGCAATTCTCCCAATCAAGTGAAAAAACACATTTTTTACATGTCCTATAAAAACTAAATGCATGATAAGCGTTCACTAAAGCTAGTGCAATGCCAAATATAAGAAAAAATAATAAAAAATTGAGGTAAAAATGATTCGGTAAAGTAAATATCCCCCAAAATAAAAAAGCACCTCCAAGATTAAACAAAATTTTTTGAATAATTTTTATTATCTTGATTTTAGTGAATTTAAGTGGGCTTAGAATAAAAGTTGACATTAATATAATACCCGTTATAAAAAGAAGGGTTGATCCCATAATATTCATTAAATTTAAGAAGAAAATCACAAGCACTCCTATTATTGCTACAGGATATCCTATAAAACATCCAATACAAAAGTTATATTTACCAATTTTAAAAGTATGTTCCTTAAATTTGTCACAATTTGGGTGATGGCTTAAAATAATTGGCTTAAGACTTCTTATATATAAAATAAGTTTTCTTATTATTCCATCTTGTCTATTTTTTTTCATTTTCAGTAGAATTTGAATTTAGTTTTGGCAATTTTATTCTTCAACCATTTTTCTAAATAATTCCATTACCATAGCTAAAAATTCTCCATATGCAATAGCATCTTGGAGATTACCTTCAATTTTTAGATCACCTGACATATAGGCACTTGTTCCATCAATTTCTCCTGATAAAAGCCCTCCCAATGTTTCTTGGTTAGCAATCATTGAAAATGTAGCCTCATCAATTACTCCTTTACCATAATCAAATATACCCTCACCTAATTTTAGCCAGTATTTGAAATCTTCGTCAACTACATCAAACTGTGCGATTATTAAATCCATATCCTCTAATTCTTCTTTAGATTCTTTATTAGTTGCTATAAACTGCTTTATAAGTTCAAAAACTTTAAAGGCATTTTCAGGTTTTTCTGCAACAACACCAGTTTCGTACATTTCCCTTACTTCATTAATTAGTGTTGCATCAACCATTTTTATTTTAATCCTTTTTAGAGGTTTAAACTGTTTTTGATTTATAGGGCTTAATTAATACTTAATTATAACGTTTAGAAATATTAAAAGGTTTTAATATTCAAAAAAAAAGAAAAAAAGAGATTATTTAATGAATTCTTTAACTACTCTGACCATCAATATTTATATTTCCTGTGGTAATTTTCAATTCAAGTTTGTAAGCATAAGTAGCACTACTATAATCATCCGAAAGAAATGCAGTAGTTCCTATAACCTCAAATCCTCCTGAATTAGTAGGATTGAAATTACCTGTTGTAATAGTACCTGAAAATGAAGCACCAACTATAGATAAAGTATCTAAATAATCTATATTAATATTACCTGTGGTTACTTCCCAATCACCTTGAATATCGCCACCCAACTCTACTTTTTGAACGATATCACAGCGGATATCTCCTGTTGTAGCATCAAGATCCCATATTAAATCACCAGTTATTCTTGTATTATAAGAATTAAAGTGTAAATTACCCGTAATAACTTTGGCATTAATGTCACCACCGAGTAAGCAGTTAGATAGATTCAATCTTAGATTACCTGTGGTGGTATCAGCAGTTATACCCGATGTAAGATTAACTTTTTTAGCGTATATAGATGGATTACCTGTTGTAGCTTCTACTTGAAAACTCCCTATCGATAATTCTTCTAAATTAATTATTGAATTACCAGTGGTTGTTTCAATATATAAAGATTCAACATCTGAATTTTTAGGAATTGTGGTTTCAACATTACCAGTAGTTGCATATACTTCAATTGCATATTTAATATCTGTTCTAAGAGTGACATCAATTTCAATTCGTTTATTTGAAAACCAAGTAGAAGGATCAATCCAAAGGTCCCGTTTAGTTCTTAAATAAAAAACTGTTTTATCATCAGAAGTCAAATTATCCCATTCTATTGTAAAATAATCCGAAAACGACTTTCCTATCATGTATGTTCCACTTACTTTAATACCATAATCGACTTTAACGAAAAAAGGGGTTGCTGAAGTATTATATTTAATATCAATATTTCCTACATCTGTCCGTATAACAGCAGGTTCTGGATCTGAAGCTGTTGAAGGTTCATAATAACGAGAACCAGATGCTTCAATTGTCCCTTGAGTGAGAAAACCAATTAAGAAAAAAGTGCCAATTGCTCCGACAATTATGATTGCAAGAACAATTCCAATAAGTTTTCCTCTTGCCATTTTTTTAAATCACTTTTTTTTATAGATTTATGACTTTAAATATTTTAAATAATATTTAAATCAAATTTAGTCTAATTTTTGCGAAAATAAAGAAGACTGATTTAATCTTAGAAAAGAAAAAATAAGAAAAATATGGTTATAATTTATTAATTATTGATTGAGCAAATTTTTTAGCATTTTCAAGGTCTTCTTCATTAGGTCTTCCTTTAAGCCAATTTTGGTGTTCTTCAGCTTCTTTTCGCTTCTCAGGTGGTAACCTTTCTAGCATTGCTTTTTGCATTTCTTCAGATATGCCTATGTTATCGCCACAACAATCAAACTCAGCTATTATGCTTGAAGAATCCCCAATTTTTCTTTTCACTAATTTAAATCCATCCTGGTAACCTTCTTTACTTGCATGAGTATTAAAAAATACGAATTTAGGAGGTAATTCTTGAGCAGCAGTTATTAGGTCTGAAAGTGTTTTATGTACTCGACTAGCATAAATACCCGATCCTAAGAAAACGAGATCATATAATTTCAAATTAGCGGGTTCTATTTCTTTAACAGGGAGGAGATCTACTTCATGTCCAGATATACCATCTTTTATGGCTTTAGCAATCTTTTCTGTATTGCCTGTTTGGGAGTAATATGAAACTAATATTTTCATTCATTTTACCTAAATAAGTTTATTATGATAAAAGAAATTAGATTAAATAATTGAAGATAAGATATCTTTTTAATATTTTTAATGTGGTATTTGTAAATTGAAAAATCTTTTAGCATTCTCAACTGTTTTTTCACTTACTTGTTTTTGAGAGATTTTATGAGAAAAGGCAATTGCGGCTATAGCATATCTCACATTAGAAGGGACATTTATAGGACCTCTTTTGAATGGATGTTGATAATAGGCATCTGTTTCAGTAACCAACGACTCCAATTTGGAGAATCTTGAGGCTTTGCGCCATCGTTCAAATCCATATGCAGAACTTGGCACAGAAAGCATAAAACTTTGATTAGATAATGTTCTACCATATTCCTCTGGTCCTGAAAAACAATGCCATAGAACTTTTTTAGAGTAATATTAAATTCTTTTAAAATTCTGAGTATTTCTTTATTAGCTCCATCTCTTTTATTAAATCTATGTTTTGGATTTTGTCTATCAAATTCATGCTCAGTAGCATTTCTAACATGTAAAATATAAGGTTTATCAAGGTCTTTTGTAAGTTCTAAAATTTGCCTAAAAACATCCACTTGACTATTTCTTTTGTCTAATGTTTTTGCATGATGAAAATCTAATCCTATTTCTCCTATTCCAAGGCATTTTTCTGAATTATTCAAGATGAAATCAATCCATTTTTGCCATTCTGAATCATATTTGTTTTTAGGAGTATAGGTTACTGTCTGTGGAGCCCAGCCACATGTGAAACCGAAATTATTTTCAAGATTTTTCATAAAATTTAATGTAAGATTTAACGTATGAATATCAATTGTGCTTGTAATTAGATATTGACCCCCCAATTTAAAGAAATTCTCATATTGTTCCCTATCTGAAGGTAATTGATTATTTTTGCGTCTAGGAAAAGGTAAATGACAATGAACATCAATAAATTGGAGTACTTCTTCAGGTTCAGGAACATCAATCTTTCTTGGCATAGTAATATATAAGAATATTTCAGCTATCTTTGATATTTGAAATTATGATAGAGATTTAACTTTTTTTAACAAAAAACAAATCAATTTTACTCTAAATATTATTATTCAATATTGTATGAGTTTAACTAATCCTTTAAATAAAGTCTTTTACTTAAGAGTATTATGATTGATCAACTAAAATCTAAACTTGAAGATCTAGAATTAAAAAAGCAAGATATGAAGCCTAAAATCGATGAGATTAAAGCTAGGAGAGAAGAAGAACTCCAAGATGTAAATAAAAAATATGATCACATGATTTCTGAGATTAATGTTGAAATAGAAAAATTAGATAATGAACTTAATAATAACTTAATTCAATCTTTTGAGAATATTGTAATGCAAGAATTTGATGCAAAAAGAAGCACTTCAATGTACTCAATTACAGATGGCTTTAAAGCATATAGAAATTCTATTGCTGAATTTGATTTATTTCCTAAGGAATTACTTGACAGGTTAGATAAAGTTATAGACGGTGCCCCTATAGATAATCTTGCATACAATCTTGAAAATATTAAAGCGAAATATACAAAATCTTAAAATTTTAACCTTTTTATTAAATTTTTGCTGATAAAAGATAGTAGCAATTTTATTTTAAATAGAATATTATAAACTTAGGATATTCGAATATGATGATAATTGTGGTCTAAACAAAAGTTAAAGTTTTGATGTTGAAGCAGAGATCTGAGTTCGAATATCCAAAATAATATCTCAATATTACACTGATACATATGTTGTAATGAATCTCTTGGAATATAGGAAAATATAACTGGTATCAACAACATGGAACTTTTCGAAGAAGAAGTTGAGATATATAATTCTAAGCTTAAAAATCTAGAATGGCTTTATTTCGAACTGAAACTCCAACCTGATAATTTAAAGAGCATTATTAACGATAAAGGTCAAAAATTACCAATTAATCTTTAGAAGGTTATATTTCTCGAGTAATGCATCTTTATAGTTATCTCTATTATTTCTTCAATCTTTTTAAGACAGGCGTCTATTTCTATATTCTGTGGTATGTGAATAAAAATAACAGGATATTCATCATTAGAAAGGAAAAGTGCCCAATAATAAATATAATTACATAAATATGAGCCAGCAAAATAGGAAATTGAAATATTTGTCCTATCCTTTAGTTTCGAATAGATTTGATTTACATCTAGAATTGTTTTTATACAAAATGGAAAACCATATTTAATTAGTCCAAATTTCAATTTATTCTCGTTATCTTTACCAAATACTATATTCCATCCAAATTTTTCGATATATATATTTTTGCTTGAATGTATTCCTAATAAAATTACTAATTCAAGTCTTGTTTTTGATATAGCTATTGTTCTTTTATAATATTCTATACTCCGATTCCAACTAACAGGTAATATTTTTTTTTTAATTTGATGATAATTGATTTTTGAATTAATTTCTCTTACAATTTCACTACTAAGATTTTTAGAAAATCTCCCAAAAGGCCCAAAACCAGTTAGTAATATCAAAATTTAAGCCTAAAATATCAATCATTTAAAAAATAAAGATTGTAATAAATAAGAAAAAAAAATATGGAAAAAGTTAAAGAGGTTATTCTTCAGCTGCTTTTGCTGCTTCTGCTGCTGCTTTTGCTTTTTCTTTTTCTATAGCACTTAATTGCTTTTTTAATGCTTTAACTTCTCCTTGGACTTCCTTAATTTTGGTTTTCTTTTCTCCTTCAATTTCTTTTAATTTTACGTTTAATGCTTTTTCTTTATCCTTTTTAAGTCCAGAAAGTTCTTTACTTGCTGCCTTGGCAGCAACTACTTTATCTTTCTTCTTCTCAGTCCATTCTGCTGCTTTATCAATAGCTTCATCTCTTAACCCTTCTTCTTCTGTTAATTTTGCTTGAGTAGCTTCAATTTTTGGATTGTATTCTGCTTCAATTTCTGCTTCTGCTGTTGCTTCTTTCTTTGAAGCATCCTCTTCAATTCGAGTTATTTCATCTTCTTTGGCACTAATTTGGCCTCTAAGGTTTTCTTCAGACATAAATCATCAATTTTAATTAATCTTTATAATTTAATATTTTTTTTTTGATATTTTTGTTAATTATTTAGGTATTATAAACTATTGGCTTATTATAGTAGTCTTAAGAAACGTATCTTTTTAAACTTTCTTTCATCCACTTTTTTAAGAGTTTTCTAAATTCCTTATTCTTTCATACATATAATATAATTTTTTGTTGATCCTTAAATTTCGCTAGATACAGACTAATTTGGGGTGATTTTGATATGAACCATTCCTCTGAGTAGGATTATGTATCCACTTTTATCATAAATTCCCAAGCACACCAATAATTATCTGGGTGAGGACCCGGTGGACATACAATACATTTTGTCTTGATTCTCGGATCAATTGTTTTAGCAAAAAGACCATATTCTGTTATACCCACTTGTTTACAAGGAAAGTCTGGAAGCCCTCTGCGTTTTCTAGCAGATTGTACACGACAGTCATTCATCCTAAAAACACATTTTGTTTCTGAAATTTCAATAATTTCTTGTATATTTATATTCGCATATACTCTATATCTCAGTGCCTTGATTAAAGCGGGAATCCCTCCATTTTTAGGAATATTAAATCGTTGCATAATTCTTTTGGCTTCAATTATCGTGAATCTCTCCCATTGTTTCACATCTAATTCAATAGCCTTTTCAAGGCCATATTCTGATTCAACAACCTGAAACCAAGTTCCATCGATAGCTAACCAATTCTTGGAAATATCTTCGATATAATTTATTAATTCTTCTTTAGATAATATAGACAGATCTTCTCTCATTTAAATACAGCTCTATTATTTTGCTTTTAATAATAGAAAGTAAAATAAATTTTAGATTTTATACTATAGTTTAAATTATTGAAAAAATCTTTTTTTTGGATTATATTTTAGAATATTATATTATTAAACGAAAAATA
>CAYSZJ010000050.1:0-27167 GCA_964435435.1 uncultured archaeon | reverse complement strand
TTCAAAAAATGTTCACAATATTGAAATTATAGATATTTAAAGATGTTAATGATATGAGCTTAAACATTATAAATGGGGGCTTATAGAAAATTCCACCTGCAAGGTGGCATCAAAAATAGAACTACTCTCTTTCTTTTATTTTACCATTTAGATTAGTAACAATTTCTCTAATTTCATTTAAGACTTTATCAACTAGGTCTTCTCCATTTTGTAGATTAAAAGCAGTTATTGAAACCTCTACCTCAACTGATAAACCTATTTTTGGATGAGTTTTTATCCAAAGTTGAGGATATTTTTTTTCTAATTCATTTGTATATGCTGCTATCTGACTTTCCCCTATTCCTGAAAATGAAAATCCTTTTTCTATGAATTTTCCTTTCTCTTTTTTTAAAATGGGTGTTATCACATTTCTAAACATAGCCTTCATCTCTGAAGGTACACCTGGTAAGATAAAAATAGTAGTTTTACTCTCCTCAATTTTAACACCAGGAGCGGTGCCTACAGTATTGGGTAAAGGAATAGAATCTTGAGGAAGATATGCCATTTTTTCTCGTTCCTTAGTCATACCCTCGAGTTTCAATAATCCTCTTTTATGCGCATGTTCATAAGCTTTCTTAATAGAATTATAGGCATGTTTATTTAACACTAATTTCCTATTCAAACCATTAGCTATTCCCTGTAAAGTCATATCATCGAAAGTGGGTCCAAGCCCGCCAGAGGTAATGATTATATCTGGTTTACGTTCTAAAATTCTCCTTAAAGTAGATGAAATCTCATTCAAATAATCTCCAATTGTAGTTATTCTCTTTACCTTATGTCCAAATTTCGTTATTCTTTTTACCATCCAATTTGAATTTGTATCTTGAGTTTTTCCGATAAGAATTTCAGTGCCAACTATTAATAGCTCGATTTCCATATCTCCACCTTTCAAATTTCTTGATGGCTGAATTTTAAAAAATTTGATATTTTTTAAATCTTTTATACAATATACAAAATTCTAAAAAAAAGCAAAAATGACAATAGAAATAGATGACAGCGGAACTGGAGATCTTGTAGGAAATGCGTTTATCGGTTTTTTAAGAAAGGAAACTGGAGAATTGACGTTTCGAACTTTACCCATAGATTTATTTAAAGGGGAAGAATGGGAAAACAAAAAGCCACTTGAAGCAGCTGTTGATTTAGTTAAAGATGGTTTAAAAGAACTAAAATTTCAAAAAGATAATGAACTTATCAAGCTTTGTAGAGGAAATATATTTGATAAAGTAAGAGAATATTTTTTAGAAGAAGGAATAAACTACGAAAATGCAATTGTCGAAGGAAAATTACAAGATGCTGTTGAAGGAAAATTGGTGAATCACCTTCGAAACGATTTGGGTGTAAGATCAAGAAGCTTATCAACTAAAAGCGGTGCGAAGAGATTTTTTGTATTATTTAATTGGGTATGTTATAATTTTTATAATAGAGAAAAATATGTTAAATCTGGATTCAAAAAATGGAATACAGTATGGAGAGACCGAGCTATTGAAAAATATAAAAAGATTAAAAAGAAGGAAAAAGCCAGATATAATAAATATTAATTTGTATTTGAACTGTGAACAGAAATGAAAATAGTTGTATTTGCCCCTCATCCTGATGATGAAATATATGGATGCGGTGGAAGTATTTTAAAATGGATGGAAGAGGGTCATGATGTTCATGTCGTATACGTGACAGATAATAGAGCTTTTTTATGGTGGGGAAAGAAAGATAATGCTATTATTGAAGAGGAAACAAAAGATTATATTAATTTAACCGAAGAGGAGTTAGGTGAAATAGGATTACAAGAAGCTAGAGAGGTTGCTAAAGCATTTGGATTTCCGGATAAAAATGTTCACTTGTTTAAATTTCATGATCAAGGCGCTTCGGAAAAAATAGATGAAGGTATTAAGCTTTCTAAAGAAATAATCAAAGATGCTGATAGAATTATTTTACCAAGTGATAACAATAATCATGTCGATCATCAAGCGACACATACAATAGCGAAAAAAGCCGCTAAAAAATTAAATTTAAAAGATACAGAATTTTACGTGTATGGTATTTACAACATTTTAAAAGTACCGAAAGAGAAACAAATTAAAATAAGAATTAGTAAATATCAAGATAAAATTTATAAATTAATGAAAGGTTATAAAACGCAATTATGCTTAAAGGATTCAAGGTTAGGTTGGCAAACTTTTAAATTTAAAAGAGCTGAGCGATTTGCTATATTCAAGTTAAACGATGCTGGAAAATTTTATAATTTTTAACTAGAAGAAAAAAGAACCCTTACTCAATATTTGCTCCACAATTAGGGCAAACTTTTTTATTTAATGGTATTTCAGTTCCACAGGCAAAACAAATCACAGTTTTTCCATCTTCTGATTGGTCAAATTCAAATCTTTCTTGATTTGATGAAAAATTTTGTCTAGGTATCTGTTCTTGTTTTAGTTTTGAGATATCTGATTTTTCTACTTGACTAAGACGTTTTTGAACAAAATCTTTATCATGAGGTGTAATAATTTTAAAATCTTCTGAAGCTTTAACTTCTTTAAATCCATCAGGTATATTCTTAAATTCTGAATCTTCAATAACTTTTGTGTTATTAAAATCAACAGATTCTTCTGGTTTTTTTATTTGAACTTTCATCTCATCGGAAATAATACTTTTATCTTGGTTCATTTCATAACTAGAAAGTTCAGGTCTTAATTCTTCTTGAGCTTCAATTTCTTCTCTAAATACTTCTTCTTCTGATTTATCCCCTTTTAATTGTTTAATATGCTTCAAAATTCCCTTTGTCCTATTAATAAGCATATTTCTAAAAGAAGCTTCCAAATTCCTTGATTTTGAGAAATTAAGAGTCATTTCAGATATTTCAAGCCACAATTTTACAGCAGCTTCAATCTCATTATGATTTTCTAAAGTTTTTGCCATTGCAATTTTTTTTCCTAATTCTTTATTAAATTTTGTAATGTCCATTAATGACTCAATTTATTCTTCTCTAAAATTCAAGATTAACAAATAAATGCTGACTATTAAATATTTATTAGAGCTTGACCTAAAAATTAAAATGTCCAAACACTACTATTTTTTTAAGAGTATTTAAGAATATTATTTCTGACATTATAAATTATCTAAAGAAAGTAAATATGTCGCTAAACCCATTTTCATCAAATGAGATAACAACATTAAGAGATTTTATTGAACAAAATGGTTGGAAAATAAATGGGGTTATTGAGAATTACTTTCGATATAGTTTAAAAAAGGAGAAAATAATAATATTCACAATAAAGTTTCCCGTATTACTTCCCGTTAGAATTAATATCCCATTTGAAGTCGTAAGTTTTCGAGTTGCTTTAGCTTTTCAAATATGGAATTTAGATCAAAATAATTACAATAATATCCTCTATTTTATGAAAGCTCTAAGAAGTTTAGCTTTATCTTTAGATCTTGAACATAATTTTCCAATTCAAGGAAAAGAACAGAACCTAATTAACTTATTAAACTTATTAATGCCAGAACTTATAAAAGATGAAAATGAGAGTACTTGGCTAAACCGGATCAGGATTTCATTAATGAATAAACGAGATAAGTTAAGTAAATTTTCATCTGATGCCCTCGAAAGAATAGTCGAATCAATTAAAAGAACAGGATTAGAACCAAGTTTTAAAGTGCCATGGGAATTGAAACAAGGTGTTCCTAAAATCAGAACATCTGAAACATTACTTTTTTCAAATAATGATAAGAATGAAGAATTTTTCATTTTAGAGAAAGGATATTTTACATATCTCAAAGACTTTGAATATCAGAAATTGTATGTTAGAAGTTTTTTTGACACATATTCTCCATATCTCTTAAATGAGTTATTTAATGATGTTCCAGATTTTAAGTTAGAATTGTTAGTTGAAAATTGGATAAAATTTTCAAAAATAATCTTAAAATCTATCATAGAAATTATCGAAAATGGAAAAATCAATTTAAATGAATTTATTAACTTTAGGTTAACAAAAGAAATAAGCTTCTATAGTAAAAACTTTATCTTAGACAAAAATAATTTTCCATATTCAGCATTATGTTATGAGAGTTCTATTGCCAAAGAAACCTTTTCTATTCATAATGACCTATTTAATAAGCCACCAACTAATTTTGAAGTTATTGAATCTATTAATGAATATACAAATGCTGAAGAACTGATAAATAATTATAGATTTGAAGAAGCTACTAATTTATTAAATGATGCGCTCAAAGTTTTTAATAAGAATCAGCAAAAGAAAGTTGTTGTATCAATCCTTCTAAAATTAAGTAAAATTGCGACGCTCTTAAATAGAGAAGAAATTACTATAAATTACCTAGAAAATGCTCTTGGAATAGCTAAATCAGGGGAAGTTCCTATAGAATTTATCATTAGAATACATTATAAATTAGGTAAATCTTATTTTAAAAGAAAAGAATTTGAGAATGCATTAAATCATTTTAATGTAATTATAAACTTTTTAGAAAATGAGAAAATTTCATTCAAAAAAGAAGAGTATTTAGGATTAACGTATCTTTATAATGGATTGATCAGTCTAGAACAAAATAAAATTGTTGAAGCGAAAAAAAATTTCAAAAAAACCGTCCAAATAGGAAATAACTCAATCAAAACAAGATTAAAATATTTTCTCCTTCGTGCTAAATACTTTAAGAATCAAGGCAACTTATCACAGACTCAAAAATTTTTAAGATTTGGAATAAATTCTATTGGACTTGAGTTCAATAATGAGCCTTATAAAAATGTTTTAATCGACCTAATTCTTGAA
The DNA here is from genome assembly GCA_964435435.1 of uncultured archaeon. GTDB lineage: Archaea > Asgardarchaeota > Lokiarchaeia > Sigyniarchaeales > SOKP01 > Loki-b32. Next base: position 22,353 of record CAYSZJ010000050.1, on the reverse strand, counting down.
TTGGCAGAATTTTATATCCATTATAGAAAAGACTCGAAAAAAGCAATATATCTATTAAAAAGTGTAGAAAATCACTTTTTTCCAAAAGATATAAGCGATATACGTAGAGCTATACGTTGGAATTTTTTAATGAGTGATTATTATAACTCAGTGATAGAAGATCGTAAAAATTCTCAATTCTACTTAAAACAAAGTCAAAAATTAAAAATTCAACTTCAAATAATAGGAGTAAGTGAATAAAAAAATATTCCCTTTTTTCTTATTTTCTCGAATATTGGGCTCTTTTAGCTCCAAGACTATCTTGCTGTCCTCCAAAACGACCGTTAACAATTCTAGCTACATATAATTCTCTAAATCGTGTTCGTGGAGGCTTTTTCTTTTTAGCATTAACTCCTGTCCTGTCAATTTTAGGAGTCTGCATCTTAACTTTTCCCGCTTTGGTTAATGAACCATGTGAGCCAGGCATTTTTTTTTAATCTCTTAAATTTTATAATCAAATATTTTGTATAATTATTTAAATAATTTCAAATTCTTAAATTTTATTATCTTATCCCCATCTTAAAGATCGGACTCCAATTTTTTATTAAATCTATTATTTTTTCATTAAATTATATTGAATATCAATTCGCTTAAAAAAAATGTCTGATAAAAATTCGAATAAAGAGGATTTGAATAACTCTGAACAAGAAGAAGCAAAAATACTTTATGGAATTAACAATAAAGTTTGTTTTGCCTGTGGTCAGAAATTAGATAAGGATTCAGATGTTTGTCCTTATTGCAAAACTCCTATTAAATGATTTTTTTAAGAGTTATAACTGTTTTTTTCATTTTCTTTTTTAGATTTAAACAAAAAAGATAAGGCAACCCAAATAACTGAATAAATGAGAATATTTCTAATGTATATTAATAAATCTTCATTATAATAAGCCAATCTTAGAAAATATACCAAAAATAACCAAGATATATTCAATGGAATAACATATAGAGCAAACTTTTGAGAAAGAGTTTCTTTTTTTCTCCAAATTAAATAAATATCAACAATCACAGGAGTTATATGAATATAGTCGTAAAACAGGAAAAGCGTAAAAAAATTCATAAATAACAATCATTCCTAAGGGCATAATTGAATAGATTAAGAAATTATTTAAAAAGGGATTATTGCGATAAAAAAGCCAGGCGATTGAAAGTGAAAAATACCATTGACTCATTGTGAAAATGATTACATTTGCCCCAGGTGTTCCATGTTGCTTGGGGCCATAAAGAAAAGTATCAAGAGGCTGCCATGAAAAAGGTAATAAGAATTGGAAGATTAAAGATATTATAGCAGCAATAATTAATTGGATAACAGTAATAGTTCGTAGATTTAAGTTTGAAAATTTATTAACTTCTTTCATATGTTTTGTATATAATTTTACAAGATAAATAATAAATCCTAAAATGATTGAATCTTTTTTATCCTTATATATCAAATATGGTGAGTTAAACAATTTCAGAAAAGAAGAGAGAAATTTTTAATAAGAAAACCAGTCAACGTAAATCTGTGTATCTTTCTAAACCAAGAATTCCACCAGTAGAAGAAGCAGATTGGGATGAAGATACTCGAAATTTGATTGAAGGATGGCGAAAGATGAATAACAATGCCCCACCTCCGAACATCATGAAAACTTTAGGTAATTATTCAAAGTTATATAACCGATGGCGCGTTTTTGGTAACCATATTCTCTATAAGTGTTCACTTCCTCTTAGAGAAAAAGAAATTCTCATTCTACGTATCGGATGGCTCTGTAATTCAGAGTATGAATGGGCTCAACATTCAGTAATCGGCAAACGTGCGGGTCTCACTGATGAGGAAATATTACGAATAAGAGAAGGTCCAGATACAGAAGGCTGGAGTCCCTTTGAAACTACTCTACTTCGAGCTGTAGATGAATTATATATTGATTCGTTTATTAGTGATTCTACGTGGAATGAACTTGCCAAAACCTATGATAAACATCAACTCATGGATTTGGTATTCACTGTTGGTCAATACAATCTAGTCGCAATGGTACTCAACTCTCTTGGACTTCAACTTGAGAAAGGCATGAAAGGCTTTCCGAAGTCTTAAGTTTAGTTTTATACACTTAAATTTTTAAATAATGATATACCTCAAAAAGCAGTATACATTAGAAAAAATATAAATTTCACAAATACTTTAATAATTTAACTTCAAATTGGGGACTTGGTGTAGTTTTCCAAGCAGTATCGCTTAGTAAGCACAACCCGGTGGCACAGCAGGCTCCAGATCCTACAAGTAAAAGCTGTTCCGTGGACACCTGTCGATCGAGGGTTCAATAAGGGTCGCAGATCGCCACCCATGAACATATCCCTCAGTCCCCACTCATTATCAAAATAATACGGTTAATTTCCAAGATCTTTTCTATTAAATTTGAGAAAGCCGAATCTTTTTATATTTATTATAAAGAGTATCAATGATGGTATCGAAAGCTTCAATAAGACTTTCCCCTTTTTTTGATGAAGTTTTATAATAGCCAAAAAAGTTATTTATTTTAACTAGTTCTTGAAGTTTTGTATTATCCAGTTTGCTTTCATCAATTAAATCAACTTTATTTGCACATATAACTATAAGGATCTGACCACAATACCTTGTAATATCATCATACCAAGATAAAATATTATTAAAACTGTCTCTTCCATGTTCATTTCTATAAAATGAAGGGTGTAGTAAATGTAAAGCAATTATTTAAATTTATCATACAATGCTTCGATAATAGTGTTAAACGCTTCAATAATCCCTTGCCCAATTTTTGCCGAAGCTATAAAAAATCCAAGAAGCTTATTCTCATTTTATGATAAAATTAATATGAATAACTAACAATAATTTAATTTAGAATTGAAGTAGATTAAGGTTTCAAAAATGTATCGAATTGAGAAAATAGGTGAAAACCAGTTCTATATAAAAGCTCTAGGCACATTCCCACCTTCAGTTGCAAATAAATTTTTAAAAGATTTTGAAGAAAAGTTAAAGGATGTAAGACTATTTTCTGTGATTGTTGACGGTTTAGATGTTATTTTACTCAATCTTAAATCTTTCGAAATTATTTTAGAATTTCTTCGAAAAAATAACGAGAAACTAATTAGATCAGCATATATTATTTCCAAAAATCCTCCACTAAAGAAAGAGTGCCAAATATTATTAGATAGAGCGGAATCTCCTAAAAGGAAAATTGTTAAAAATCTTGAAGCTGCAAAAGAATGGATTGGTGTTAAAGAAATTATAATAGAAAAAGACTAGCTATTTTTCATATTCTCTTAATTTTTAACCATAAATCTTACTATTTGGACCTTTTGATTTATTTTGTCTTCACTTTTTGAATATATTAATAATAAATTGAATTTTATTTTATCACGTAATATTTAACCTTTTTTTGCATAATTCAATAGCCCTTGAGTTATTATCAACACCTACCCACTTTCTATTCAATCTTTCAGCTACGGTTAATGTAGTTCCTGATCCACAAAAAAAATCAGCCACAAGATCTCCTTGGTTTGATGATGCTAAAATAATACGCTCAAGTAATTTTTCAGGTTTCTGCGTAGGGTATCCTAGATATTCTTTTGATCTTGTAGTTGTTTGAAAAGAAAAAATATCGTCCCAAACATCTCCTATTGTATTTCCAGGCTTTTCATCTAAATATTGCTTTCCTCCTCGTCTTTTTCTATAGAGTCGACCATTTTCATCTTTATAGCGAAACATTTTTCTAATATATTCTTCTCTATAAGGAGTATATTGCTTGTTGAATGTGTATATATTTGATTTAGTATAATATAATATTGTATCATGTTGACGAACCCACCCTTTCACTTGACTCTTAAACCCAGAAACACTCCCTACGTTCCAAATAATCTCTCTTCTGAAAAATTTTCTTCCAAATGTATTATCACATATAGGTTTTAAATCAAAAACGGCATTTGCATCACAATGGCAATAATAGCTCCCAGTATCTTTCAAAACTCGATGTATTTCTTTAATCCTTGATCGCATGAAATTCAAATAGTCATCCAAAGAATTCCAAGTATCTGAAAACTCCTTATAATCAACACCACTATAAAACGGAGGATCTATGTAAATTAAATCAATTGTATTCGAATCAAGTTGCCTCAAGAATTCTAAATTATCTGATAAATAAACGGAATTTAGTTTCATATGAAAGTTAAATAGAAATTCATAATACTTAATATTATGAAAAATAAACGGTTAAATAATAATTTCTTGAATGAATTTAGAGATTATGCTTTTTCTAAAATAAAAGAAGATAAATTATACCTTATAGGATCCGCACGATTTAAAGATTATTTCATAAAAATTGAATCAATATTACAGATTAAATATAAGAAATTAGTTTCAATTTGTTCTATTGATGGATTATTAAATAAGGAAAAATTTTCAGCCAAAGAATGGGAAATATTACAGGAAATTGCTTTAAGAAAGTTAGAGAATCAGGAAGCTATCCTAATATTAGATGTAAATGATTATATTGGGGAGCATTCAAGAGAAGAAATTGAATATTTTGAAAATCGTCTAAAACTTCCTGTCTATTACTTATCAAGGTTAAAAATTTGAATAACTTCAGATTAAGTTTAATCTCCCAAAGATTTCCGTCGTCTATCTAAACAAAAATTCTTAAAAAAGCGTCTAACAATTTCAAATAAATTATTAAATTAATTAAGTTGTTAAATTTTAAATAAACAATTGACTTTAAATTGTAGATAAATCAAATATTAAGAAGAAAGTTAAAAAATTAAGGGTTTAAAATTATAATGGAATTGTTCCAAATATTTTGGGACGATCAGAAAAACTTATTCTTAGAATTTAAAAAAGATGAGGAAGAAAAACAATTTCTACTTCCTAAGAAAATAAGAACAATAAATTTACAATTTGAAATTTCTAAAAATATACGGCAAAAATCGCCACCTTATTTAATTTCAATACATAGATTATATTACACCACAGAGACATTTTCATTTACTATTGAATTAGATGAATTAGCTAATATTGATGAACTTCAAATTAAAATTTTATGTATGGTAATTATATTAATTTCTGGTCAGCGAATCCAGTATACTTTTACCCAGAGCTTTAGCATGCCTGATATTACCCTCAATGAGGATTGCTATGTTGGGTATAATTATGAAGATTTGAAATTGAAACCTAATATTAAAAACAAGATAACTCAAGAAAAAATTTTCCATGAGATTAAAACAAAGCTCGATGGCAACGAAGAACGAAGAACTGAAATCTATGAAAAAAGTAAAGTGGAGGAGGTTATTAAAGATAATGGTTTAATATCAATGATCTATGAAAGTAATAAAACATTGAAAAGCATTGCGCAAGAATTAAAAAACATATCTTTAACTTTACAGAATTTACCTAGTAATGTTGTTCCATATAGCCCTTCCGTTCCGGTTATGAGTAGTCAAAAAGGGGGAATTGAAAGGATTAAAACATCTATGAAACCAGCTTTAATTCAAGGACAAATGTCTTCGGCGAAATTAATGGTGATTAAGGAAATGAAGTCTATATTTGAACAAAGTATTGATGAGAATTCGAACTTTAATGTTAAAGCTATATTAAAACCTTTAGCTGAAGATGAACTAAAAGATATAATGCTCAATGATGATGAGTTAAAGAAAAGAGAAGAAGTAGCAATAAATAACCAGATTATAAGGCTTAAAAAACATCATGAATAAGAAATTCGATTGGAAGATTTGAAAAACCCCGAATAAAATATAATCCTCCTCATATTTAAAAAGTCTCATCTACTATAAAATGAATAACTATTATAACTTTGAGTTTATTAACAAATCTTAATTATTTTTAAATATTTAGATAAAAAAGAGGAAAATAATTCCATAGAGGTTAATAAAAATTTTACTTAACTATTTTATCGGAACTGCAGGAAGTGGAAAAAGTACATTAACTGGAGAACTAAAAGAATATATAATAAATAGAGATCCAGAAATTTCTGCGATTACTTTAAATTTAGACCCTGGAGTTAGGATAATATCGTATGCTCCGGATATTGATATCAGAGATTATCTTATTCTTGAAGAAGTTATGGAAGAATATGGTTTAGGTCCTAATGGTGCAATGATTTTAGCATCTGATCTAATGGTCAATTATTTAGATGAATTAAAAGACGAAATCGATGAATTCAATCCTGATTGGGTATTTGTGGACACTGCTGGACAACTTGAGCTTTTTGCATTTCGTGAGACAGGGCCATTAATTGCAAGTGCTTTAGGATTTGGCGACGTTCAGAGGGCTGTATCGTTTCTTTTTGATTCTAATTTTGTTTTACGACCAAATGGATTTATATCTACTTTACTTCTAGCTGCTTCTGTACAATTTAGGTTTAGAGACATATCACAAATAAATGTCTTATCTAAGGTTGATCTCATTGATGAAGATCAAATCGAAATGATCGTTAATTGGAGTCAAGATTTCCAAGCTTTAGAAGATTCTACTAGTGAAAGAGAAAAAGGATTAATACGAGAATTATCTATGTTGATATCTGAAGTTTTTGTCCAAATGGGTTCGACAAGTGAATTAGTCACTTGTTCAACTAGAGAAGAAAAAGGCTTAGATCTCTTATTTGGGCATTTACAGAGAGTATTTGATTCTGATAAATCAAGATTTTATTAAATATCTTTAATTTTGAAAAAAACTTTAAAGAAAAATTACTTTTAGCAAGATTATGAAAATAATTGGCCCAATTGCCGGCATCGGAAGTCGTTTACGCCCATTCACATTCAGTAAGCCAAAAGCATTTATACGAGTTGCAGGTAAGACAGTATTAGATCATATATTAGATAAATTCACCAATACATTTGATTTAGGTACTGAATTAATCCTAATAGTTGGATATAAGAAAAGACAAATTATTGAATATATTAAAAAGAATTACAGCGATAAATTTAAACTTATCTTTATTGAACAAATCCCACGTGGGTATAAGGAGGATATTCCATATTATTGGGGCCTTGGAGAAGCTGTATATTTAGCACATAGAAGATTTGAAAAAAAGGAATTCAAATCTAGTGAAGATAATAAAAGAGCGGGATCTCTAATTTTTCTAAGTGATATGATATCGATTGATGAATATTCATATTTAATGTATAGATATTATGAGTCTGATGTAGATGGGATAATAACTGTTATGGAAGTACCGAAAGAACAAGCTAGCTCTTACGGTATTGTTGTTGTCGATGAAGATAAACTCATAACAAAATTAGTGGAAAAACCAAAAGAATATATTTCAAATCTTGCTATCGCGGGAATTTATGCCTTCTCTAATACTACGACTCTTTCTCTTTTTAAACATTTAAAAAAATATTTAGATCAAAGAGATGAAGATTCTGGTGAAGTGTATATGACTGAGAGCCTACAAGATTTAGTAGATGATGGATTTAAAATAGCGGTTGTTACCCATAAGCAAGGAATCCTTGATTTTGGGAGACCCTCTGAATTACTAAAGGGAAATAGATATCTTTTAGAAACTTTTTCTGTTAAAAGAGAAGATTTTAAGAAATTAAACATATCCATTGAAAGATCTTATCTAAAAAATCCTATTAATATTGGAAAAAACACAAAAATCATTAATTCAGTTATAGGGCCCTATGTTTCAATTGGAGATGACTCATATATAATGAATTCTATATTGAATAATTGTGTTATTGAAAGGAGAGTTATTTTAGATAATATTATCAGCAAAAATTCAATAATTGGGAGCGACGTAAGAATTGAGAATATAAGTAAAGATAATTTAATTATTGGTGACAAATCGATTTATTAAAATTACAGTAATATCATATCAATATTCCAAAATTGCGAATTATAATTTCTAAATATTATTATTAAATATTAAAATATAGAAAGATTAAAATACTAATTAATAATAACAAGATTTTGATTATATAAAAAATATAAATTTTACATGGAATATGATTAGTCATGTCATATCATATCGCGTTCGATATTGCTCATAAACCAAGAGGTCAAATTGATGAAAACCTTACTGAGTTACGAGATCATTTAAATTCGAATGGTTTTGTATGTTATAACTTTTTAGAAGTTCCAATTACAGAAGAATCATTAATGCCATATGATATCTTAGTTTTTGTTTGTCCTGATTTTGCTAAAATAGCACCTCTGGAAATTACCGAAATTATTAACTGGATCACGAATTCTGGAGGAGGCTTGTTATTATTATCTCATGCCGGTGGAGATAGAGGACGAGGAAGTAATTTGTCTGAAATCTCTGAGCAATTTGGGATAGCTTTTGAAAGTGACCAAGTTCTAGACGAAAGAACTAATTTAGGAATAGAGAATATTCCGTTAATTTCTACTTTTAATATACCACATCCAATAACAGCTGATATAGATACTATATGCTATAGATCAGGGTGTTCACTTACTATTGTTGGTAGCGGTGCATTAGCAATTGCATCATCTAATGAAAGTTCAGAGCCATTTTCTTGTCCCTTGATATGTGTTTCAGAACTAGGAAATGGAAGATTATGTTGTATTGGAAGTTATGAAATGTTTAGAGATAATATTGGTGGAGGTTTTCAATGTAATGACCATCCAAATTTAGCTTTAAATATGTTTAAATGGCTCGTTTCTGACTATCGCATGGAATTAAGGGCAACCATTGATGTTCCGACCCCTATTCCTCAAAGATCTGATATTTCAACTTCAGTAATCGAACAACCAGACTATTCAAGCGTTTCTACACCTAGTGAAAAAAGAAAAATTGAAATCGATTTTTCAATGAAAATTTCTAAAAAAAGTGAGTTGATGGAATTATTAAAGATATTTCAGACTCAACTTACTACAATTAAAACTACGATCGATAGATTAATTGAAACAGTTTCTACCTCTCAAGATGACGTAATAGAGCCCAAAAATATGGAAATTTCTCAACTGCCTGAAAAAAAAGAAGTAGATGAAGAAGTTTCACAAGAATCATCTCAAATTCCAGAAAAAGTTGATACAAAAAGTATTCTACAAGAACTTGCAAATATAGATCCTACATTAACAGATTTACCTCCAAAACCAAAAAGTATGAAAAAGGAAGAAACTGATGAATTAGGATTGAAACCCGTTCCTAAACTTAAAACAAAAGATAAAAGTAAAAAAGAATTAAAAAATGAAAAGAAAGGTTTGGAAACAAAATTAACTTCTGTTAAAGTCCTATTAAATTTTATTGATAAAAAACACTCTTCGGGGGCATTAGATGATGAGGAATACGCTAAACGCTCTAAAAAATTACAAAAAGATTTGAAGAAGACTAAGAAAAGAATCGATATTCTCGATAAATTATTAGAAAAATAATTATTATAAAAATTATAAAATTATTTCTTAGTTTTTAGGTTTAAATTCATCTGGAACGTATGGTTGAGCGTAGTGGTTTACAATTTCAAAGAATTCCCTATCACTCACACCTTTACTAATTTTTTTTAATTCTTCTTTAATAATATTAAAAGACGCTCTTAACTCTTCCTTAGATGTAGATTCATGCTTTCTTTTTACATCCATGACTATTTTTTTAATGATCTCATCTGGAATATCTAAATCAAGAACCTTAATTTTTTGTTTTAAAGCATGTAGAATTGATTTAGAACCGGAAAACTTGCCCAAATAAAATTTTCTCCTCCTTCCAACCATACGAGGATTAATAGGTTCATATGTTAAGGGATGTGCTAAAATTGCTGCTATATGAAGTCCACTTTCATGTGAAAATGCATACTCACCTACTATTGGTTTATATTGCGATAATGGTTTACAAAAATATTTTTCACATACCTCACTTAACTCTGGTAATTTTGTTAAATCTATTCCTGTTTTGATCCCAACTCTCTCTAATATTGTAGCAACTTCTTCCAAAGCAGCATTTCCAGCGCGTTCTCCATACCCATTAATGCATGTATGAGGATATTGGCACCCTTCGAATACTCCTGTAATGGTATTCGCTACAGCTAATCCAAAATCATTATGGGTATGGATCCCCATTGGGACTTTCTGTTTTAATGGATTTATTATTTCCTCTTTTATCCGTTTTATTAAATAAGAAGCTGATTGTGGAGTTAATATCCCAACTGTATCCCCTAACACTATTCGTTCTGCTCCAGCTTTAATTGCAGTATTAAAAACATCTTTAAGATGTATAAAATCACATCGTGTTCCATCTTCAGAAACCCAATTGATTTTAAGACCATTATCTTTTGCATAATGAATAGCTGATTTAATCTGCTTTAATTGTTCATCTGCTGTCTGTTTTAAGGTTTTTCTAAAAATAGGAGATATTGGCATAAATATTACGATTTCTTTAAGATCTGCATCAATACATGCATTAATATCATCTTTCCGTGGTCTAGCTATTCCTAATATTGTTGATCTTTTGAGATTCTCATTTACAATGGACTTTACAATTTTCTTTTCTGAATCTGAAACAGCTGGAAAACCTACAGCTATTAATTTTACACCTATTTCATCCATTAATTTAGTTAAATGAATTTTTTCATCAAGAGTTAAATAAACCGTTGGGCTCTGTTCACCATCTCTAAGAGTTTCATCCCAAATCTCAACTTTATCAGGTAAATCGTATTTTTCTAATACGAGTTCATTGTAATCGATTAACAATTCTCTAAGTTCTTCCTTTGTAAATTTATATGACATACTTTGCTCCTTAATATTATTGATGATAATAAAAATTATGGAAGGCAAATAAACTTCATTTTTAAAAATAAAAAAGCTCTACTTGATAAAGCAATAATAATTTTGAAAATTGATAAAAATTTTGAAAAGAAAAAATTTATGCCGTTTATCAGTGTAAAATCAAATTTTCTGAGAAAAAAGATTTAAATCTTCAATTTCTGGAAGATCGATATTAAAGTATATGCTTAACTGAATTAATATTAAACTTGTTATGGTTATGCAAAATTGTCATATAGTTAGAGAAAATTTACTTTATCACATCTGTTATGAAACAAGTCTCCACTATCTTTACTCCTTTAATCTGAGAAATTTTTTCTTCGATAAGCGGGTTAAATTGTTCAATCGAAGGAATTTCAACTTTCATAAAAAGACCACAATCCCCAGAAAGTCTCCAAATATTTGTAATTTCTTCTATTTCTAATAGTTCCCTTAATATTCTTTTTATTTCTTTGAAATCTGGTTCAACCTTTACAGTAGCTCTAGTACGTGGCTTATTATCTATGTTATATTCAATAGTAAATTTCTTAATAACTCCCTCGTCAGTTAACTTTTTTACCCTTCTTCTAACTGTAGCTTCTGTTTTACCTACTTGTACTGAAATATCATTAAACGACATTCTACTATTATCTTTTAATAATTCGAGGATTTTGATATCAACTATGTCCATAATGATCAAATTTACTTTTATATTCTTTTTTTATAAATAATTTATCTTAATTAATAAATATAATGATTTAATTATTAAAAAAAAAATAACAAATCTTTAATTTTATTCCCTAAATCACTAATTTTATTCTCATTTGAAAAAATTCATGTTTGAAATATCCTAAATTAGTTTATCAATCTATTAATATAATTTCATAGTTTACTTTTTTTGCTAATTTTATTTGATTTGAATTTGGAATGCGAACTAAAAGTATACATTTCTTACATTTTATATTACATATTCTCATTGTTTTGAAAATAGATGAAAATATTCATTTATCATTATAAAATGAGTTTATTCTGTAAATCCTTTTTTCAATAAATTTACTGCTTTTTCTTAAAAAAGAGCATAAAAAATAATATTGATATGTAATAATAATATTAATAATACATAATTTCTTCAGATGGAAGATATTGAAAGTGATAAAATATGTCAAAAGAAATTCCTGAGAACGTAAAAGAATCCTTAAAGTCTATTGGGTTAACAGATTATGAGATAGCTATCTATTTAACTTTAATCTCTAAAGGTCCAATGGATGCTAGAGAACTTTCAGATGCGTCCGGTGTTCCCTACTCACGGATATATAATATTCTTACACAGCTTGAAAAGGAGAAAATGTGGATAATTAAAGAGGAAGAAAGCCGTCCTTCCCGCTATTTTGCCAAATCACCTGATGAAGCTTTAGTTATTGCTAAAAAACAGTATAGTGATAGTTTTAACGATCACTCTAAAAAAATTATTCACAGATTAACCCCAATTTATGAATCGCATGATACACCAATAAAAATTGCCTTATATGTTCACAGAGGCAGAGATGCTTGTATTAATCGAGCCCTCTCTTTAATTAATATGGCAAAAACATCACTTTATTTTACCTCTACGAAATATGAATTTTTGGAACTATTTTACGATGATATAAAGAAAGCCAGAGCTCGAGGTGTTACTGATTTAAAGCTTTTGGTCGAGGCTGAATCTTTGGAAGATAAAAATTTTCGAGCTTTACTTAAGAAATACAGCACTCTATGTGAAATAAAGTGGAGAGATCAAATTTTTGGTATTTCAGTAATAATAGATGAGGGAGAGGATGCGTTCATAATTCTTTCAGAAAGTTTCTTCCCTAAAAGAATGTCTTATTTTGGGGTAGCTACCGATCACGTGGCATTCGGTCCCGCATCCTTATACTATTTTGATTACCTTTATAAATCAGCAAAAGAAGCAGATTTGAACTAGACCTATACATTTTTAATAATAAAAAAAGTCTTGTTGTATTAATAATACAGTATTTTAAATTAGCTTTATAGTTGTAATTACCACTTTATTTTAATAGCATTCTCTGGACATACTTCCACACATTTAAGACAACGAGTACAAACAGATGGCCAAATTGCTGTTATTTTCCAATGCTTAGGATCATATATGTCTTCTTCCTGATATTTTAAATCTTCATGCTTTAAAAATACACAAGGGTCACATGTATTAAGACATCTACCACATTCTCTTGGATCTACATTACCCTCAGGTCCACATTTTGAATAATCAATTTTTATTTTTGTTTTTCCCATAAGACCACCTAAAAATGTCCATCAAATCCAGGAAATTCTTGTCTTGGTATAAGCTTTAGAGCATCATGTTTGCAAGCATGACGACATACTCCACATCCAAAACACTTATTGTAATCAATAATAACTCTCTTAATGGAGGGAATATAACGTATAACATTCCATTGGCACATAGAAACACAAGCTTTACACCCTTGGCAATTGTCTTGATCTAAATGAATAATATATTCTGCTTTAGACATAATCATTAGATCAAAATCATTTCTTAAACGCAACGCTCCACATTCAGGGCTTTCACAATTACATATCGCATTTATATATGGGTAGGGTTGATACCAAACAGTAGATACTAAACCATTTTTGTTATGTTGCTCTATCCTTTCCATTGCTTCTTCCCGAGAGATACGATATGCTCTCTCTTTTGGTATAAATCTTGGGAGTTTTTCTAATACTTCTGAAAGTACTCCAAAATTAATACAACATTGATAATTTACACCTCTTTGCATCTTGCGACACATACAATATGTTTCAACAATAGGTTCCGCTGCTAGTTCAGAAAGAATAATCTGAGCATCTTCCATAGGAATTACTTGCCCAATATGACCATCTGCTCTAATAGGATTTGGATGTCTGATAGTGCCATGAATCATTCGCTCAACAGCCCAACGAAGAATTTTTCCAATAATGGGCATTTGTAATTTATAACCCAGACCCTTGGAAGATAATCCCGCAATTTTTCGAATGTATACAGCTTCAAAATTCATCCACTGCTCAGTTAGATATTCTTTAAGATTATGTTCGTCAGCAAGTTGATCTGAATAATTCCTTGCGTTCAAGTACCATTTATGCCCAATTCCATGTTTCATACACCATTTACACATTTTTTATCTCCTATAATTCTCAAAATATTTATTTCTTTATTTTAGATTAAATGTAAAATTATATAAAACTTTTAATTTTAAGAATTAAGTATTAGATGCCCGAAAACTTCTCAGATGCTCCATCATCCCCGATCCAATTTCTCCATTATCTCTATTTTTCATAATAACCATCTGTTCAAAAAGTTCAGTAAACCCTCCCTGAAAATTCCTAACAAATCGAATAAAAGAATTCTTTCTAATTCTTTCTGCTTTAATTTTTAATGTTTCTCCGTCTGATCCAGTAATAAAATATTCTGTCTTAAGGGGACTGTGAAATTGGTCATTATCATTAATTGTTTTAATATCTAATTCGGAAATAGGAATATTCCCTAATTTTTTTGAGATGGAACCAGATAAATCAAAATTATCACCTATATAATCTTTACGGAATCCACATGACCAATCTTTGAATTGAAAATGACCTGCATACCATTTATCAAACTGATGCCAATCTCGAAAACCCCAACTCTTATCTCGTTGTCCATGTCCATTTATATTTATAATAGTCCCATCATTCATTTTTAAGATTCCTTTCACGGTTCCTGATGCTTCAAAATGTTGTTGCCATGACGCAGAAGAATCCATTCCAAAATAATATGTTGTAAACCTAGTCTCAAATTGAAAATTAAATTTTAATTTTCGAGAGTTGTATATGATTTCCCATGTTTTAAATGGTTCAACTAATCTATAAGAAAGGTTTTTGTTCGAAAGCATTGTATTAATATCCTCCTCGTAATGATGAAGTGGTGGTTCTTTATAATAAACTTCATTTCTTTCTTTTAGAAATAGTAAAAATACGAATTCTCTTCTTTTTTCATTAGGGACTATCCCAATAGTTGAAAATCCTGAAACTTCATTTTCGATATCCACCCAATTAAAGTAATACGATTCTCGCCACTTTAGTTCACTAGTTGGTTTATGCAATAGTTCATCTGTCTCAATTAAGGGTGAGTTTGATCCTTCAGAATTCATAGATCCTAATCCTCTGGTAATAAATAAAGTGATGATCCTTCTTTCTTTTTCTTTGCTTTACTTCGAAAGAATCTTGGAATACCTGGGTCAAAATCACTCTCCAGGAATTCTGGTACATATTTATTCATTGTTTTATCAGTAAGATTCCAATCTATTTCAGCTGTTATACCCACATAATTAGTATATCTCGCATATCCATAGCAATACGCATAAGAACCTCCTATTAACCTCTGCTTTCTATCCCATTTAGAAAATTTTAAAAATAACTCCTTGTTTGCCTTTACAGCGTAATCGTTAAATTGATATAAAATATTGAAATTAAGGGGAATTACTTCATTCCCTTCTCTTGTTAACAATGCAGCACCTGTAATATTATCCGTGAAATCAATGGGTTTTGATTCTAAAGATACAAATTCATCCAATTCTACTTCAACATTTTTTAACCTTAAGACAAATGCAATATTTGTATAAGGTGCTTTTACTTCAGTAGCAGACCAAGAAAAATGAGGCTTCTCTCCATTATATAGATGCAATATTTCTCGAAATACTAAAATTTCATCTTCGTCTACTTTATAAGGACCATGATCACATATTTTTGCTCTTGCCTCACATTCGTCCATATATGAAACCAATTCTATATTAGCCATCGTTCGTTTAATTTTCTTAGCTTGTTCTTTAGGAATATCTATAATTTGACCTAACGTCCAATCTATATCTGATTGATCTAATGCAATATTTTTTTTATCTGAATCAAATACAGATAATTTGTTATTTGGAAAATAGGATGATGCCAATCTTTTCCAAAAATCAAGTATGAACATCGTTTGTTTTCTTTTTTCCTCACTTTCACTCCTAGGATCTCCATTATTTCTTTGAATTTCCCCCATACGACCTGCCATATAATAGAGTGGAATGTAAAAAATACTTAGTGCTTGAATTTCTGAAAGAATTTTTCTGCTTTCTTTTCCAATCTTTTCCGGAGTGGCTTTTTCTGATACTTTTTTTAATATATTATAAAGAATATCATATGAATTATAAAAAGAAACACAAATATAGGCAGTAACAGGGAATAATTGAGATTCTAATAGACCTCTTTTTGAAACTTGGTAATCTATTAATTCAGAGGCGTGTTTAATAATTTCATTAGCTTCTTGAACATTCATAATTCTATTTAATTACATTATAGGTTGTTGATAATTATTCAACTTAACTATATTTAAAATTAATAACCCAAATCGTTCTTTTCAATAAAATTTAAGTAAAATATAAAAAATTAAAGATCAATTAGCATCAATTATTTTGGATTCTGTAAGAGATAAGATACATGAAGAAAATTGGTGAAGGTTTATCTTGTTCATCAAAAACAGAGGTTGCTGGCGAATTAGTCTATATTCAAACTATTGAAGATGTGATTAACCTGTTTGATAACGCTTCTGGAAAGATATGCATAGTTGAAGATGCAGGAATTACAACATTAAGTCCTATTTTATCAGAATTGGTAGGAACGATCTGTACTTCTGGTTCTGCGGGCTCACATCTAGCTATTGTTTCTAGAGAATTTGGGATTCCTTGTATAATGAGTACTAAATTTTCAATCGATAATCTTAATGCTTTAAACGGAAAACTCGCTAAAATTGCTTTTGATGGAGAAGATAAAGGAATTCTCTATTTAAGTGAATAATTCTTTATTTTATTACTATTAGATTTATAATGTTTGAAAAATGACTTATGTGGAATTATTATCAAATGCTAAACCAATTCCAAACTTATTTGGAGGGAAAGGTTCAAATTTAATTAAATTGCTTAAATTGGGCCTTAATATACCTCCCGGATTTATTGTAAACACAAAATCATATAAGAAATTTCTTGAAGAATCGCATTTAAAAGAACAAATCTTTCAAACCCTTTCCACGGAATATGAACAGAAAGATGTTCAGGCTCTCTCAGAGAAAATAAAAAACCTATTTCAAGATTCAAAAATACCGCAAAAAATTATAAATGAAATTAAAGAAGCTTATCAAATTATTCGTAAGAAAATTGGTAAAAAAATCTCTTTTTCTGTTAGATCCTCTGCCAATGTTGAAGATTTAAAAGACTTTTCATTTGCTGGTCAAGCTGAAAGTTTTTTAAATAAAAAAACCTTGGAAGAAATTTTAGAATCATTAAAAAATTGTTGGATATCCCTATTTTCACCTCAGGCATTACTTTATATTCTACAAACTCGAAAATATAATAAAGAAAATTCTTTAATTGACCTGAAAATGGCAGTGATTATTCAAAAAATGGTGAACTCTCAAATATCAGGTGTTTTATTCACTGCTAATGTGTTAAACAATTCTCAAAATCAGATGTTAATAAATTCTACATGGGGTCTGGGTGACACTATTACAAATGGTACTATTATACCAGATCTAATAGTTTTGAAAAAAGATCCCTTTAATATCATAAAGACCGTTATAGGAAAAAAAGAAAAAAAATCTATTTCTAACCCTTATGGTTCTTCTACAATCTTAATAGAAACAGAACAAGAACTTAAAGATAGATGCTCCTTGAATGAATTACAATTACGGAACCTCTATAATCTTGGATTTAAACTTGAACGCAGTTTTAATTATCCTCAAGACATTGAATGGGCTATAGAGAATGAAATCCTCTATACTTTACAATGTCGACCAATCACCACGTTAAGAAAAAGATAATAAAAAGAGAAAAAATCTTTATTTATTCATTTCAAAAAAGTTCTCTTTCCTAAATAAATAAAAAGTTCTGATAACTCAAAAATAGTCAACGGCATAACCAATTGAGCCATGCTTGTACGAAGATCTTCTTTATCTTTACCAGCTAATATTAATTTCCGTATATCTTCAACATAATCATCCATATTCAAAAATAATATTTCAATTTTATCAACCCCTGTAAGTTCTTCAATATCCTTATCCAGATGCTCCTCTACTTGATTAAGCAACCCTAACTTTATTTTTGGAGATAAATCATATTTGGTTATAAGACGATTACACTCTTCTATAATAATATTTAAACTTAAATTCCAATCAGCATTTTCCTTATATTTTGGAATAAGAATATCACTAATAATCACTTCAAAAAGAGTTGTTGACGCTTTTTCATCAAAATCTACTTGCATACCATTGCTCAATTCAACCTTAATAATTTGATCACTCATGCCTTATCTCAACTTGAATCGAAAATTGTGTTCTTAATAATTAATGGACTAATATCTAATAAATATTTTCATAACTCAAACTGTTTTAAAACTTTAATAACTATTAAGTGTGTTTTTTCGCCCACTTTAACTATGATAATTCTTATATTTTATATAAAGAAATTAGAATTTTTTTTTTTTTAAAATATTAGAGGACAAAATGGGTATTAACGAATTAGCCCAGTTAGCTAAATATGCCTCAAAAGGAAATCTTTTTCAAAATAATCAGGAATAAACAACAGTTATTTTTTTATTTTTCAATATAAACATAATTGCAGCTATTGCTATGCGTCTCCTACTAAAAAGTAAGAGTTTATATCTTAATTTACTCGTTTAAATCAATTATGAGAATTAAAAAAATATTATTAGATATTTATTTTGGATAAGAAACAAATTGGAAAAAATTATTAGATCTAGACATACATTTGAAGAAAATATCAGAAATTATAATAATAATTTTAAAAGAACTTTTCCCAGAGAAATTGCCTTTAAAAAGGGTTTTAAAAATACATGATGGTATTTTAACAGCAAAATAATCGTTATAATTAAGGCAAAATTTTAAAGACATGAGTATGAATAAAGATAAACCAATTACAATGGTTAAATGCTCTTATGATATTTTTCAGCATAATTATTTTAGTAATCATCGTCGGTATTTTTATCATAACAACATTTTAAATTGAAAGGATTGATGGTTTTATGGAATGTACTTATAAAATTGTAGAAATCACAACTGAAGAAGCTCTTAAAAATGCATTACTTAATCTTCATTTATACGATGAAGATCGATCAAAGTGGAGCTCAATTCAATACTCCAGCAGGAATAATAGATTTCTTAACAGTTAATAAGAACACCAATGATTTTTTAGTAATAGAGTTAAAAATTGGCAAAGCATCTGA
Source organism: uncultured archaeon (assembly GCA_964435435.1). Lineage (GTDB taxonomy): Archaea > Asgardarchaeota > Lokiarchaeia > Sigyniarchaeales > SOKP01 > Loki-b32. The sequence goes on along the minus strand of CAYSZJ010000050.1, from coordinate 3,296 downwards.
TAAAGCAATTGGACAGATTTTAAGATATATGGGTTATATTAAAAAAGAATTATGCAAAGAAGATAAGGATGTCAAAGGATTTATTCTCGGAGAAGATATAGATGATAAGGCGAAATATGCACTTAACATTGTTCCAAACATAGAATTTAAGAAATATAAGTTGAATATTCAGATAGATAAAGAATAATTATTTAACTAATGAATTTGCGAATGAATTAAAGGACAACTGATTTATCTTCTTGTAAACCTGAAATAGCTTTACTTTTAATAGGTTTGATTTTTCTAATGATTTCTTCTATTTTTGGTAATTGAATGTTGATCCCCAATAAAGATAATTTCAAAATATATAATTAGATCCTAAATAATTTTTTGAGCCATTATTATGTAATTTTTCTAAATCAGAAATTATAATATCTTTCTGATCTCTAGTTAAATGTTTATTTCTGGTCTCAGATGATATATTTTCATTTAGTGTTCGAGAGTTTTTTTCCCATTTAGGCATTTCTTCAGGAAATAGTTTTAAAGTGTAATTATAATCAATTTCTAGAGGGTTATCTAGAAGGAGTAGCGACTTACTTCTATTCATTATTTTGAACTACATGTGATTTTACCTTTTGTCGTTATACTCAGTTTTGGATCCCCTACCTTTTCAACAGTATAATACCCTGTTATGAATCGCTTTTTATTTTTTTCCAACACTAGTAGTGAGTACAACAACAGAACCTACTTGAATATTTTGACCAATTTGAAAATGGCATTTTCTCGTTTCATATTTGTAATTTGCAAAATCAGGAAAATCAAGATTATCTTATGACGTTTTATATCCATTATATCCCCTACAATAATAATACCACCAATCTGTCATATAAAAAACATATTCAATAATTATATTTAATTATTTGCGATAATTCAAGAGATTAAATCCAATCAGAATGAAGTATTTAAGATTCTATGTATTTTAAGAGATTTTCATTGATAAGTCTTTCAAATATAGGGCAATCTTCAATCACAAATTCTTGACCATAAGTCTTCCATTGAAAGCATCCAGTATCTGTCCAATGACTCTTATCAATCTTTTTACTATAATGGGATATATGAGAGTTAGGCGGGAAATAATCTTGCCTCCAAGTGGATTTATTTAGAGAATCATTTAAGTCCCTATTCGTTTCTGTTAAGACTAATTCCCTATTAAATTTAAAAGTGCCTGCTCCACTGTATTCCGTTTCTTCATTATTTAAAATAAGATTCTTTGTAGCGATAAAAATTCCACTTTTAGATTTATTCCATAATAATTTATCCAAATGAGGGTGTCTTATTTGATTTTGCACCATCCACGGCTCAACGTCTTTCTCATCTTTTATTATATTTTCAACTTGAAAGTACCCAAAAATTAGATGAGTTCCATTTATAAAGATTTCGTGGTCAATTTTTTCCATATCCCTTTTAATTGCATATTTGATTTTGCCATTTTCTATAATAACCCATCGAAACCATCCAAAAAAAAGAAAAAGATCATAAGGATTGATAATATTTTTTAAAGATTCTATATAATTCGGCAATATACCAAATGCAGGTCTTCTTTTAACGCTTGGTAAAAGTTCAGGAATTATATCTGGATCTAAATGACAGTAATATGGTGTGTTTTTATCTAAAAGTGCCTTCTTGATTTTCTTTATTTTTTTACCCTGTTTATGCTCAAATAACATTAGCATTAAGTCATTATAGCTCTCAACATTATTTACTCCATTTTTTTTAAGGATCTTTCTTATATTTGAAGGAATTTGTAAGAATTTGTACTCAATTGGTATATATCTTTTATTATTATAATCATATCCACTTACATTTTTATGAGCGGGAATTGGTAAAGAAATTAAGGATCCATCTGGAAAAATTGGCGAAGAGTACTCCCCAAAACTACTATCAAAACCCTTTCGACTGAGTATAATTTTCATAAAATCTTAGTTAATTATAATTTTATCTTACTCTCCAAACAATGTCCCAACTATTAAAGTAAAGCTCCTAATTACAAGTATAATACCTATTTAGTAATTGTATAATTAAAATATATTTTAAAATTATTCTTTAACTCTTGTTCACTCCAGAATCGAAGTAAATTTAATGTATCATAAAAAAATTCTAATATGGTTTTAGAATCTAAAAAATCTTTTATGGAATTGAAGCTATCTAATAGTCGGTCTAATGATGTAAATCTATTAAATGAAAGCTTTCTTTTTTCAATCTTGATCTTTTTAATTACTGAATTTTTTACAGCTCTTAAATTAGCCTCTATCTCTGAGATATATTTGTTATTATCTTCTGGTTTCAAAATATAATTGAAATCAATATATGCTTTTATATAATAACGTATTGAATCGTTTAATGTATTATGTATTGGATCAGGATATTGATTCAAACCTGCACGTATATGTGATACATAAGCCTCATAAAATTCCTTAAAATTAGAGAGCTTATAGTCATTAAAACAATCAATTAATCTATTAAAAAATGAAGAAATCTCTGGATGAAGCTGCATAGCGTTGATATTTGCTTTTTTAGATGAATCTACAAAATACCAATTATTTAATATTTTTACTAAATAAATATGACCTAATTCATGAATTACTGTCCTTTTATCTGCTAATTGGTAAAGATAGATTATCCATGAACTTTCCTCACTACTCCATTGTATGATTGCGCTTCTAAGAGATTCTTTATTAAAAAGCTCTGGAATGAACTCAAGAATAATTAAATATGGAAAAGAGTTCTTCCTCGGAGAATTTATTAAGAAGGATTATGATATACTGTTCAATGTTGTTTGCAAGACCTCTTGGAGAAAAATTAAAGAGGGACATAAAAGCTATAAAAGCTATGATACCTATAGCGATGATAGCTATGATCTCTATCGGTCCAGATGGGAAAGAAACGATAGTTTTAGATAAAAATATCTTTTGAGTAATCCCTTTTTATTTTTTAATTTTGTTTTAAATCCTAACCAGAAAAAGTATTAAAAATTAGAATTATAAGTCATTTGTATTTTAAATTCCTTACCGCAGTGAAAACAATAACCTACTCCTCGTGAGGTTAGAAGGGAATTCATAGATTCTGTTATTTTTTGTCCGCATTCGGTACAATAAATATGAATCTTAATTTTAATCCATTTTTTATATAGGAATATGCTTTATCAGAAATTCTCTTAAGAAATGGAAAGCAATTCATTAAATAGTTAATAGAAGATATTAACCCTTCTAGACAACGATAAAGAAGATTTTCTATCGATATTGCAAGAAGAATTTCTT
>CAYSZJ010000049.1:0-27445 GCA_964435435.1 uncultured archaeon | reverse complement strand
AAAAAAATTAATTTTCTTTAATATAATTTCAATATTCGGAAAAAGGATAATTTCATTGAAAAGATTTTTTATAGCCAATATTTAAAGCTCTAAAGATATATATCAAATTAAAAAATCATTTTAAAAATTTATTATATTTTGCTAAACTAATCTTTTTGAGTGTAGGTTAATGAAAAATAAAAATATTGTTATTAAAATAGGTGGATCGTTATTATTCACTGAAAAAAGAACAATTAACTCAGAAAAAATTGCCAAATTCTCTAATATTTTTAAAAGCAGCAAAAATCCTGGAAATCATATTATTGTTTGTGGAGGTGGACTAATCGCAAGGGAATATATTGATACAATTAGATCATTTGAAGGATCAGAAGCACTATGTGATATTTTTGGAATTGAACTCTCCCGTATTAATTCCAAATTAATAATAGCTTCACTAAAAAATTTGGCTTATCCTCAAGTACCAAAATCAATTGAGGAACTATCAACAGCAATGCTTTTTAATAAAATTATTGTAATGGGAGGATTACAACCTGGTCAATCTACAACTTCAGTTGCACTAGAAGTCGCAGAATTCACTGGTGCAAAAGAATTGGTAATACTTACTGATGTGGACGGTATTTATGATAAAGATCCAAAAAGATTTGATGATGCGATATTATTAAGACATCTTACCTTTGATCAACTACAAGAATTGATTTTAAATATTTCTGATAATAAGCAAGCTGCTGCAGGAGAATATAGGATTTTTGATGCAGTATCTTTACAAATTTTAAAACGTAGCAATATTAAAGTTATTATCCTATCAGGGAAGGATTTGAATGAGTTTAAAAAGTATTGGAATGGAGAAAAAGACATACTTGGAACAATTATCTCAAACGATTGAAGTATTCATAAATTATTTTAACATGTAATGTTTTAATAAAATAAATTACAGATTAGTTTAATTGAAGGGAAAACAAAATGTCTCAAGCTTCATGGAAAGATCAAATTAAAAGAAAATGGGGGCCTCATAGTCATTGTCCTATATGTGGTAAAGCTATGCCGACAGATAAGAAGTTTTGCAATCAAGCTTGTCGCGATAATTACCTTGGACGTGAGAGAAAAAAAAAAAAAAAGGGAAGGATACAATGTGTGTTTCTTATAGTAATGTTAGTTGTTATGATGTTAATGTTGTTTATACCATCGCTTCTCTAATCTTTCTTTTTTAATACATAGAAATGACTTATTATCAAAACAATTTATGATGAAAAGAAATTTATCCTTCATCTAATCAAAAAATAGCAATTTTTTAACTAATATTTAGAAAGATAAATAATTCAATAAAATCTTAAGGTTGCAGATAATTAAATAAAATCTAGAGATAACTAACCCTTAAACAGTTTTTAACATAGGTTTTTATTTTTTAAAATATTTATTTATGTAAAAAACTCTTCAAGCAGGGATAACCAAGCCTGGTCAACGGTGCCGGACTTATTGGGGAAAAATAATTCCTAATAGCCGGACTCAAGATCTTTTTACCATTAAACCCGTTGATTAATTTAATAACTGATGGGATATCCGGTGAGATAGCTCTACGTGGGTTCAAATCCCACTCCCTGCAATTCAAATATGTTCCAGATTATCAGATTCCATATTTAATGACTTATGTTACCAAATCTCTACCAATTTTAAATAAGAAAATTTAATTTTTTGAGGAGAATTGATGTTAATCCTTAATAAAACTTTTTTCAAATTCTTCCTGTCCAAAATTAAAATCTCTCTTTATTAATTTCTTGAAATCTATTGCTAATTTTCTCAATTCCTTCCTTCTTTGTTTATCATAAAAAGATGCTCTTGCTAATTCAATTGAATATTTAAATTTTTCTAAACATGGACCGTTATAACCAATAAACTGGGAAAATTCCATAGCATTAAATATTTTAACATTATTTTTGAAAGGGATGTTATTAGGTGTTGGGATGTTGTAATTTTCAGTCAATAATAATACAATAATTAGGAATCTGTCTTTTCCTTGGTAGTTCTTATGACATTTCTGAATAATTGTATCTATATCGGATCCAGAATAATATTCAACATTAACTATCTTTATATTTTCCGGAATCTCCAAAGTTTCTTGCTTTTTTTCTATTAACTCAATAAATTCACGGTTTCTGATTATTAAATTGTCGATTCTATTGCCACTTACTATTTTATTTAATATTACTTCATAAAAAGATATGCAATTTTTCTCTCGTGTAAATTTAAGGAATAGATACTCTATTATTAAATGAAGATTATATCCTATTTCTTGATTTAAATCTTTAGCATGTGATATTAATCCTAATTTTTCGATTATCTCTATGTATGATATATTCTTACGATATAATGCTAAAATAAAATCTCTAAAACTTACTTTTCTCAATTGCCTAGTTGAAGGAGCTTCTGCGGTTTTAATTTTTAAATACTCCCTTATAGACGCTTTGTCTCTAAAAGGAGTATTGAGCATGTTTAAAATTATATGTGTAGCAGTTCTAAAATTCAAATCATTCCATCTACCAGATTCTTTATTTAGTCTTAGTCCAGCTCTTTTTATAACCTCAGAATATTTTAAATTTTTTGTTTTTAATGCATGAATAAACTCTGAAAATCCCAGATCTTTTAATTGCTTTCTTTTAGGTGCTTGAAGAGGTTCTAAGTTTAAAAATTGCCTTACAGATTTTCCGTTTTTATATTCAGAATTGATTATTTCTTTAATTCTAATTGTAGCAGTTTCAAAATTTAACCAACTCCATTTATCTTTTTTGTGTTTTACTTTTAATCCCGCAACTTGTAAGATATCGTTATATTTCAAACGATTCCGTGAATAAGCTGATACAAATCCATTATATCTTCCGAGATCATTTTTTACTAATTCTCTCTTGGTTGGAGCTTCAGAAACTCCTAAATTTAACTTAATCCTTACTTTATTTTCTAAAATATTATTGAGGATTTTTGCTGCATTTTTTATTGCTTCATTATAGGATCTTGGAAAATTGTTTTCATCCCATTTTAGGCAATTCCATTTAATCTTAGGAGACATTAAATTAATTAAATTTAATAATTATCGAGGATAGAAATTTCTATAGTTTTATTAATATCCATATATTTAAACAAAAACTCTTTCTCGATTTTCTATATTAATATAAAATTAGAACTCAAAATTCAAAATTCATGGAAGTTAATAGTTCTGCTTTTATGGGCTATCTTGTTTAAAAAACAAACCATACCAATTTAGAGAATAAATAATTGAGTAAATTAAAAATCCAATTGAATAATACTCATAGGAGTGCGTGGGTTCGAAAATTTAATAGTTTTCTGTTTCTTCGAAATTCCCACTCTCTGCATTATTACAATTTTTCAATTATTTCTTTTAATACTTGGTTCAAAAAAACTATCAAGGGTTTTACGATTTCTTCATTTTGCTTTTTATTTCTTAAAAATAGAAGAAGTAAAACTGGTGCTTTAAGTGTATGAGATGCTCTTTCAGCAATAATTGTGCTTAATAATTTTGAATCAACTCCAAATAGATTAAATGAGGTTGTGGGAGGTTTAACACCCTTAATCATAGGAGGACTTCCTAATGTTACATTACCAATGCCCATTTTTTTTTGATCTGATATTAGCAGTAGAAAACTTTTATGTAATTGGAAGAGATTTAAATAAATTGTAATATCATTAATATTTATATTCTTTTCTGCTATAAGTTCCATATTTTCTGTTTTTATATTATTGATTTTATAATTAAAATACAAGTTAATTATAATTGAAAGATTAGTTTGAAATTTTGTTTTTTATTTATCGGATAAATTTGAATTAAGCATATTATTAATAGAAAGAACCACATCTGAAATTCTTTGTCTTCTTATATCAAAATCATGATCTACGTATATTGTTATACAATGTTGATCAATATTTTGAAGATTTTTATGAACATAGCTTATAGGTACTACTGGTAATTCTGATTCAAGAACAGCTTTTTTAGGAACAGGAATAGGAATAATTGCTTTACATCTTTCGCAATTTACTAAAACCACTTTCATTTCAGGTGATTCTATCTTTTTTATTCTTTCTAACACATCGGGTGTTAGATTGGGGGAATCTAACGAGATCTTCTCTTTTTTCTTTGGTGCTTCAGGAACTAATGGAATCTCTAGTTTCATATCATTTTCTGACGAATATTCTATTTCTTCATTCTCTAAATTCGATTTTGAAGGTATTTTTATTTCTAACTTGATAGGAAACTTCAATGGGAATATAAAATGTAAAAAATTAATAACTAAGATGGTTAAAAGACATATTAAAGCTATCACTAGTATTATACTACTATTTGTCAAATTTAAGACTGACTGAAAAACTAAAAGAATAACGCAAACAATATCAATTATAATATTTAAAACAATTATTATCCATAAATTTTTAGGAATTTGGTATAAGTTAATCTCTTTATATTTTTCCTTTAATTTTTGAAATGGACTTCTTTTTTTTATCTTAATCCCACTTTTGGTGTCCAATAATCTCACTATTTCAAATAATTATGATATATGGCTAATATTGTTTATATAAAATTATAAAAATAATTGTATTTTTTTATTAAAAAGTTTATTGAATATTATTCTCACATTTTTATTAAAAACAAACTTAATTTCAAACTTGGTATTATTTAATTATTTATACTTTGTATTTAAAAGTAAGATATATTTATAGATAAGAACTCAATAACTTTTTGTAATTTTAACAAGTATGTATTTTTAGATAATTTAAATTATACGCCAAATATCTGTCTTAGTTCGTTATAAATTTTAGACAACAAAGAAATTATTTGAGCATTATTCTGCTGAAGATAGTAATTAATATATCCTGCTAAACCTTCACTATCATTAATCCAATCTAAAAATGATTTAATTTCACCTCTTAATTGCGGGTCTATACTCGGACCTGCTCCAACTGAAGATGTTCCTGCTGTTGTTGAAGTTCCGCCCATTTGAGCTGCTTTTTGATCTAATTGAGCATTATTATCTAAATACGTTGTCTTTGAGCTCATTGATCCTAAGGCTCTTTGTACATCCATGGCAGCTCCAAGTGCATATCCATCTGGATCCAAGTACGCAATTAATTTATGCTCATCATCTTTTGCTGCTACTATACTTCCCTCGCCTTTATATGACATTGCAACTAGTCGTTCTGCTTCACATTGCAATACTGAATATTTGACACCAGAAAGCATGACAAATTGAGCATTCTGACCAACCCAGCTAGAAACTACTCTATCGACATCTGCACTAATATCCCAATTGTCTGTTGTATATACAATTTCTTTACCTTTAAGTACAGTTCCTGCTATAATATGTGGATCGTTTTGCATTAAATTATAGATAGCAGTTTCTGGATCTACTGGCATACTTCTTTCCCTTTTTTTTTATCGTCAATACAATAATTTTAATTAAAACTAAGTGAAATTAAGTTTTATTATAAAATAATTATATACTAATTTATTAAAAATTTATCGATAACTTAATTGTTATTAAAAGTTTTCCTTTTTTTAATATTAATTCTTCCGAACTTTGGTTTATTATATACTTTTATTTGATCTGAATTCTTTAGACTAATTTCTCGATTATCCTTTTCGAATATTAGTTCATTTTTAAAAAAGGCTTTATGAAGATTATCATTATTTTGCGAATTTTTTAAATGATCTTTGAGATTTATATCACTTTTAAATAATTTCCCACATACTGGACAACTTGGTGATTCCTTGTCTAAAAGTCCTTTAGGTGTTTTTACTATAATTGTATATGATCTCTTTATATTCAACAAACCCTTCTTATACCGACAATAATGTCTTATTAATTTTCCATAAGGCGGATAGTCGAAAAAAACTTTACTTCCATGCCGGCATTCCCAATATAATACATCTGCACCACATTTTGGGCATTTTGTTTGAAAAGATCGTAGATAACAATGCTTTCCGTGTGATTTATAAAAATGTCGCATTATATGAAGACAAAGAACAAACTTATTAAAATTTTTTGATCTTAATTAAAAATCTAAAATTTAAAAATGCGATTATTATTAACGGATAAATCCTCAAAACGCAAACATTTAAATGTGCGAAAACAATTATGTGAATTAAAGAAGAGAAATTATTAAGGGTTAAAGTTGGTGGATCTCTCATCATCTCAAAAAAGTTTTAATTTATGCCCAGAATGTGGTAACAAAAATTTAATTTCAGATGAGACTCGCGGTGAGATCGTTTGTAATTTCTGTGGTTTAGTTTTAAGTCAAAGAATAATAGATTCAGGACCAGAATGGCGAGCATTCACATCTGAAGAGGCGATTAAAAAGGTAAGAGTTGGAGCTCCCACAACTCTTACATTACATGATAAGGGGCTAAGCACCATGATTGGCTGGAAGAATAAAGATGCGTTTGGAAAGACAATAAGTCCTAAAATGAAAGCTGAAGTGTATAGGTTAAGGAAATGGCATGTAAGGACAAGAACTAATAAATCTATTGACAGAAATTTAGCATATGCTATGAATGAATTGGATCGATTTGCCTCTCAATTGAATTTATCTAAAGGTTTAAAGGAATCTGCTGCTCACATCTATAGGAAAATGGCTAATAAAAATCTAATTAGAGGAAGATCTATTGAAGCAATGTTAATTGCCTCAATTTATTTATCATGTAGACTAAATAACATACCAAAAACTTTAGATGACTTCATTGAGTTCGCATCTGTTGATAAGAAAAAAGTAGCTCGATGTTATAGATTAATTTTAAATGAGCTTAAACTGAATATACAAGTATCTTCTCCAATCAATTTCATTCCAAGATTTTGCGCAGAATTAAAACTATCAGGGAGAACTCAAAATAGGGCAGCTTCAATTTTAAAACTTGCTAAAATGTATCGTATTACTGCAGGTAAAGCTCCAACAGGTTTAGCAGGCGCAGCTCTCTATGTTGCTGCCATACAAGAGGGAGAACGTCGAACCCAAAAAGAAATTTCTCTAACGGCGGGGGTAACTGAAGCAACTATTAGAAATCGTTATAAAGAACTAATTAATCAATTAAAATTTGATTTAAATGTATAAGGAAATTGATATCGTTTAGAATAAATTGATCTTTAAAAAAAAAGCCTTACTAGCGAACTTTTATTCTTTTTATGACATCAGGTCGATTTTTATATAAAATTCGAAAACCACAATGGGAACACTTAATACCGGGTAATGCACTTAATTCTTTTTTACTAACTTCTTTCCCACAACTCTTTCTAGCACACACATATTTCATATAATCTTCCAATATTACATAATTAAAATACTTTTTGTTTATTTGCTGAAATACAAAAAAAGTTTTAGATAAAAGAAATAAACTGATGCAAATATTTACATCTTAAATATATAATGATTTTTGTTTATCATCTGCATCAATAATATTGAGATTATCTAGATCTTTTTCTAATTGATCTCTTTTAATTTGGAGATTTTTAGTAATATCTTCAATATTTTCCATAGAATATTTCTTTTTTATGGGCAAAGTAAAAGATTTTTTTAGCATTTCTAAAAGAATAATAGATGCTTTTAAATCGGTAATATCTTCATTAATCATGGCTAAGTTATCTGTCTCTGCAAGGAATACTAAACCATCAATATTAAATCTTGCTTTTGCTAAAGTAGGGATTAAGCCATTTGCGCCAATTATTACTCCTTTTTGTATTTTTTCACAATTATTTCCATTCATAAAGTTTTCTAATATCTCTCGATTTGTTGAACTAGCAAAAATTTTAGGTAATTTTGAATTCAACTTTCGACTACTAACGGGATATGCTCCTAAAGTAATAATTAATTTAATTCCATATTGATGGATAATATCTGTTAAGAAATTAGAAATCTTATATATCCCCTTTGGGGTTAAACTTTGGGCATCAGCTGTTATTAACATAATATCTCTTAACTTATTGGGATCATTCCAATATAAAATTTCAGCTTTAGGAGCTGATAAAATACTATCATCCACAATTGCTCCAGCAGGGTAATCATCAAAAATAATATCCATTAAATTTTTAGCATTAAGCTGACCAATTAACGAATCTAAAGCAAATTTACCTACATCAGCAATACCAGGCATTCCCAAAATACAAATTGGATTTATTAAATCTTCTTTGGTAATTTGATTATGGTTAATAATTCTTATTCCTTCCATATCTTTAACCTTATATTTGCAAAAATATGTCTAATAATAGGATATTTTTTTCAATTTAAAAACGATGTATTATCCTAGTAGACACAAGAATTATTGTAAAAGTAATATAATCATAATACCAAAAAATTAAATTATTAAGAATGGTTTTATCCTATAGAAGACGTACTAGATCTTTATTTAAATAATCATTCTGCTTATGGTGCACTTGGTTTATAAATGTTTGATGTGTGGAACATGTTGTCATGAGATTCCTGGGGATTATAAAAAGAGAATTCCCTTATATCCTGAAGAAGTTGATAAACTTATTGAAATGGCTGAAAAACTTGGAGTAGAATTTAGAGTTATAGAGGATTTAGTCTTCCCTGATATTAAAAATGAAAAAATTTTAATACTTACTTATCGAATTAGGTTAGAAAATGATACTCATGGATGTCCTTTCTATATAGAAAATAAAGGGTGTGTTGTTCATAATGCCAAACCTTTAGCGTGTCAAGCTTATCCATTAGCTCTAAAACGTATTGACGCATTTAATTTTGAAATATCTATTGATCCCCTTTGTAATTACGTAATAGATAATTACAATGAATTAGAAAATTTAGATTTAGAAAAATTAAAAAAGATCTTTAAGGATGAGTACCCTAAAGCTGAAAATTTTTTTCGAAAGAATAAGAACCTAATGTTTGAGATAAGGAAATTAGAGGTAACCAAAAAAATAGAAATACCTCGGGAAATAAGCTTAGAGACCTATAATTTATATTTAGCAAATTGGGATCGGGAAGAAATTAGAGTTTAAAACTCTCTAATTTTGGTTTTTACTTAAAAATGTTAAGAATAATAATTCTGATCATTAATAATATATTAAATAATTAAATTTTTAATTTTAAATCTCTAATTAGCATACTAAATTTCTTATCTCCTAACCTAACTATTTTATAATTATTAAACGCTTCACTAATTAGTTGAGCTAAAATATGTTTACAAAAATTTCGCTTTTTATTCACAACGACATTTTTATAAAAATCCTGACAAGAGCAATATATTCTTGGATATATTAAATGTTCTTGATTTTCTCCCATAGCTGTCCAAACGATTCTATTAGAGGGTCTATAAATATATTTTGTTATTCCTCTCTTCAATACTTCAACAACATTGGTAGATTTTTCAGGAAAGATATCTTCTAAAAATGAGATTAGATCTTCATCAATTGATTTTTTTTTTTTTGCTCTTTCAAAAAATTCTAATAATAAATCTTTTGACATTTGTATTCTATATAATATTAAAATATTTTAATAAAAAAATATCATTGAAGTTTTGAATAAAATATTATATCTTCCAACAAGGTACTTTCCTTCAATATCTGGTGCCGAATTCTATTTACAACGTATGGCTGAAATCTTAAGCTCAAAATATAATTATAAAATAGATATTTTTACATCTAATGCTATAGATTTTAAAGCCTTAAGAGATAATAATGGAAAGACAATAGATAAACATAATAAATTTTATCACAGCGTAAATAATTTGAAAATAAATAGATTTACGGTGAATTATGGTGTTTCAGATAATATAATTCTAAATAAAATGAAAAAAATTGAGGCATTTAAATCATTAAATCTTTCTGATGACTGTGTGAAAAAATTTATTAAAAATGGGCCATATTCAGAGGAGTTCATAGATTTTTTCCTTATGACAAAAGATTTGAATTATGATTTAATTCATACTACTTTTTATCCGTATTTTAATTTAATATTAAGTTTGATTATTGGAAATATACTTAATAAACCAAAAATTTGTACTCCTTTTTTTCATTTTTCAAATCCTAGATATTCAGATTTAGATTTAATTGAAGTTTTGAAGAAATTTGATATTATCATTGCGTGTACTTCTGTTGAGAAAAAATTTTTAATAGAAAATCTGAAGATCCCTAGAGAAAATATTAAAGTAATTTCAATGGGAGTTGATTACTATAGATTTGAAAGGGTCCACAAGTCTAAATTGAAAAATTACTATTTTAAAAATATTTATTTTGATAAGAAAGAAAAACATTATAAATTAATTTTATTCTGTGGAAATAAGAATTATGAAAAAGGTGCTATCTCAATCTTAAAATCTATTCCTCATATTCTTAAAAAAATTAAAAAAGTTAATTTTATTTTTATTGGACCATCAACTACTGCTTATAATCATGAATTAAGAAAAATTCAAAAAACTACAAATATTAAAATAATCAATTTTACTCCAGATAATTTAACTGGTTATTATGACAAGAAAAAACTAACCGCATTTAAAGAGGCAGATCTATATTTAATGCCAAGTCGTAGTGACGCTTTTGGAATTTCATTTTTAGAAGCATGGGCTGCTGGAAAGCCTGTTATTGGTGCAAGAATAGGCGCTACTCCTGAAGTGATCAGAGAAAATATTGATGGTTTTTTAGTTGAATTTGATAATCCAGAGGATATTGCTCAAAAGGTTGTTAAATTATTAAAAAATAAGAGATTACGAAAAAAACTCGGTTCAGCTGGGCAATTAAAAGTTTCTCAAAATTACACTTGGGATATCATAGCTAAAAAAACTCATGAATTATATCAGACTTTAATGAACATATAAGATTATTCACAATAATATGAAAAAAATATCAGGAAATCCTTTTTTAAAAAAAGAAAACGGAAAAATTTTTATTGATTTAGTACCTTTGGAAGACCTAATAAAAAAATATAAAACTCCGATTCTTATTTTTTTAGAAAATCGAATTAGGGATAATATTAAATCTTTTAGAAACGTCTTTAACACAGAGTTTAAGCGTTTTAAATGTTTCTACTCATTAAAAGCTAATTTTCTTCCAGAAATATGTAAGATTATTTACTCTGAAGGGATTGGTGTTGAACTTATTGGATTACCTGAACTAAAATTAGCTTTAAAAATTGGCTTTCCCCCAAGTAGGATAATAATCGGAGGACCATATTTATCAAAAGAGCTTATTGAGGCAAGTATCAAAAGTAAAATAAGAGAAATAATAATATATGATTTAAACGATTTAAAAAAAATCAACTCAATTGCCCAAAAGTTTGATCAAGTTCAAAAAATTTGCATTAGAGTAAATTCTCAAAAATTTGAAAGTAAATTGGGTATAGAATTAAATGAACATAAAATAAAACAATTAAAGGAATCATGTATATTGTATCAAAATATTAAACTTACTTCAATTTTATCTCATTATAGCACTCAAATGAATGATTTGAACCAGTATAAAAGAAATATAGCTACTATATCAAATAATTTGAAATTACTACTATCCCATAATATTAATTTTGAGAACATAAATTTTGGTGGTGGGTTTCCAGAAGCTACAGTTATGCCTCAAGATCAATTAAAGAAAATAGCAAAATCTATTAGAATTCTTTTAGATGAATCAGAAATTAATTATAGGAATGTTTATTTTGAACCTGGAAGATATTTTATAGGTGACTCTGGGTTATTTATCGCAAAAATTGTTAAAGTAGGTGAAAAGCGGTGGATATTTTTAAATATTGGAAATCATATTTGTCCAAAATTTGCTAAATGTTCTTTAAGATTTTATAATGCTTCTCTAATAGATAAACCACATAAATATAAAACTTTTATAGCCGGAATTGTTCCAACTGATCAAGATGTATTAGCAAAAAATTACTTTTTCACTGAACAATTAAAGCAGGGTAATAAGATTTTGGTAACAAATACAGGAGCTTATTGTTTAACTTTTTCAAATCGGTTTCCTTATTCTTTACCAAAAATACTTTTGATAAAAGATAATGATGTTAATGAGATATTTGATCCCGAAATAAATCAAGATTTTTCAATAAATTAAATCAAATTTTGGGAGATTTTAAGTATTATTGGCATAATACATTAATTCTAATTTTTTAATTAAGTTTTATTTTGTAGCATCAAATTATAGAATTGATTTATTATGGAATCATTTATTAAAAATGCCCGCAAAAGAGAGATAGTTAGAACACAGATTGATACATTTGGTCATGCCAACATTAAGATTGTTGGTTGTGGTGGTGCTGGAAATAATACGATAAACAGATTAATGAAAATCGGAATTCGAGGCGCTACATGTGTAGCTATTAATACAGATTGTCAACATTTAGATAGTATTGAATCACATATTAAACTATTAATTGGGAAGAATTTAACTAAGGGTTTAGGTGCTGGAGGAAATCCTGAAATCGGAAGAGCTGCTGCTGAAGAATCTCGGCAGGATTTAACGAAAGTTTTAAAAGAATCAAACTTGGTTTTCATAACGTGTGGAGAAGGTGGAGGAACTGGAACTGGAAGCGCTCCAATCGTGGCAGAAATAGCGAAACTCGAGGGAGCAATAGTAGTAGGTGTAATAACTTTACCTTTTGAAACCGAAATTGGACGTATTGATAAAGCAAAGATGGGACTAAATCTTTTGAAAAGATATGTTGATACACTAGTAGTTATAGACAATAATAGATTACTAGAAATTGCACCCAATTTACCAATTATAGAAGCATTTAGCGTAGCTGATGAAGTTCTAGCTACAATGGTTAAAGGTATTACAGAAACAATTTCTTTACCCTCCTTAATAAATTTAGATTTTGCTGATGTAAGAACAATATTAAGTACAGGAGGTGTCGCAATTGTAGGCGTTGGTGAATCGAATAAAAAAGATAATCGAGTCGAAGATGCTATTAATGATGCATTAAATACTCCTTTATTAGACGTTAACATTGATGGAGCAAAAGGAGCACTAATCCATATTTGTGGAGGAAATGATATGACATTAGCAGAAGCAAATTCTGTAGCACAGAAAATTACTGAAAAAATGGATGTATATGATTCTATGGTAATATGGGGTGCCCGAGTTTCAGATGAGTTTGATGGTTTTATAAGAATTATGCTTCTTATAACTGGAATAAAATCACCTCAAATATTTGGTAATGGGTATAAAATCAACCAACCAATTTATAAATCAATATCTAAATCTTCAAAGGTTAGTTTATCAGATGATATTTTTAACATTGGTGAAATTACATTTGATTAATTGAAATTTTATTATTCCTTTTTATATTTCTTTTAGAATTCAAATATATGAAAAATAAGTTTTCACCAGAAATTCAGAATGAAATCGATGATATTTTTGAAAAAATAAATATATGGAAAGAGTTATTTTACTTTCAGGTTGAATTTTATTTTGATGGATGGGCAATATTCCTAAGGGAAAAAAATCTCTATCCTAGATCTATAGTAATTTTTAAATCATATGCAAAAAACACATATTCTCTAAAAAGTTTTGAAATACACCTTCATAATTTAAAAAAAGAGGAATTTAAAGAAATTTATTCTAAAGAAAATATCAGAAATCATGAAAATTTATTAAAAGAACTAAAGGAAGTCATATATGGAAAAGATTTATTAAGGAATGCCTCAAAAACCTATAAAAATGCATTTCTACAATAGTTTTTTTTAAAATTCAGGTTTATAAAGTTGTCTAAATTGTTCCTTCTTTTTTTCATTATACTTATTCTCTAAAAACTTTAAAACTACATGATGTGGCATACCATTTATTAACATATTTGTCGCTTTTCTAGCAATCTGCAAATTTTCGTAGTCTGCTATTATAGAAACTGTTTTACCATAAACAGAAACGAAACTTTCAGCATATTTCTCAATAGCTTTTCGTACTTCACCATTCCTTCCGATAATCCTTCCCTTTACACGTTTTATACGTTTATCAGATTTTCCCAAAATTGACATAAGATTAAAAATTTCAAGATCATAGTGTTCTTCTAACAATTTCATGGCTTTAGTTGGATTAAAACCTCTACTAATTGCGTTAATTATCTTTTGTGCAGTGTAAATGTTAAGTGACATGTAATTTGGATCATCTGGTATTGGCAAAATTTCACAATCGCCAGTTTTACTATCTAATTTAATTTTTACACCAAGTTTTTCTTCAATTTCCTTTTTTATTCTACCATCTTTTCCTATTAATATTGCTATGCGATTTTTTCCAACCTTCATTTTTTAACTTTTTTTCTTGAAATTTTAACTAATAATATATCAAAATCTTTTAATTTCTTGGATTAGTAACTTCATAATAGAATTTTTTAGGATCTGGAAGTCCTATACCAAATTTTTCAAAATACTTAAAGATATTTTTAATATCTCTTACCAAATAAACTTCTGCTTTTGGATGTTGTATAGAGACAGCTTGAGATATATCAATTACTACTGGTTTCTGATTATGATACAAAATATTAAATTCACTCAGATCTCCATGAACTAATTTAGCATTTTGATATAAAATTTTTATAAAATCTAAAATCTCATTAAAAAGATTAATTGGATCTTTAGGCTTTTTAATATCCTTTAGAATTGGAGCAGGTATAGATTCAAAACCAATATATTCCATTAAAAGAATATTGCTTTTAATAAATATCGGTTTTGGGACGCTTAATCCAACTTTATATGCTCTTTTAAGATTTTTGAATTCTTTACTTGCCCATAAATAAATAATTTTGGACACATTACGAGGTATTTTTTTAAATCTAGGATCTCCGATAATATAATTTCTCATCCATCTTGAGGTATTACTATCGATTTTATAAATTTTAACAGCAACTTCAAATCCATTTTGATCATAAGCTAAATAAACATTTGCCTCCTTTCCAGAAGATATTATACCTTCTATTCTTTCTAGCGGCCCATTTACTAATATTTTAATTAATTGAAAAACTGTACGTTCATCAAAAACAGATTCAATAGTAGCCCTTTTCTTAGATTGGTCAATCTTTTTAATTCTTTTATTGTCTATTTTTCTTTTTTCTAACTCATCAATACTAGTTTCAAGTTTATCATTTAATTCATTATCTAAGAATTCATCAAGATCCTTATCAACGTTATTATTGTTTTCTTCCAACAAAATATTCCTCTATTCTTTTCTTCTCATTATATTTTCACTAAAAAAGTAATCATAGTCTTTTATCAATTTAATGTTATTTTTACTTCTTAAAATGATTTTATTTTTAGTTATACTCTCAACGATATAATATTCATTACCAATTAAAATTTCATCATTGATAACTATTGGTAAAAATTTTATTGAAGTTTTTAATCGGTAAAGATTCTTTCCTTTCTGAGAATCTCTTCCTATTAATTTTTTTGTTCTTTTTAGTAAGAAGTGATATTTTGATTTTAAAAATTTTATGATGGAGTTCATTAATTCATTTGTACTAAGATATAGGTCTATACCATATTTCTGATCCACAAATTTAGAAATGTATTGTCTGGGATCTTTTTCAAATAACTTATCTACAAATTTGTTAATTTCATTTAAGATATTATCTATTAAATCTGTATAATTTTCATCTTTTACCCGTAATTGGATAATTGATATAAAATAAGTACCCCCTCTTATATTAGAACAATTTTTGCATAATATTGGATTGAAATTCAACTTTACAACTTGTTTATGTTTTATTTCAGAACTTCCTTTCAAATTTCCTTTAATTTCTACTTCAATAGATTTCAATAAATCTTTAGAAGAATATTTAAGACTATTTTCTTCAAATTTAAGAGAAAAATCAATTTTATTCTTTTTTAATAAAGGTTTTAATAAAAATCTATGAATGGCTTCTTTAATTATAGAAAATAATTCATTTTCTGAAGGTAAAATCCACATATCTTTTTTAGAATAACTTCCACAATCAATACAGATATTTAAAGATAGATTTTTAGGTAAATCAAATAATGGATTTTCACTTAAATAACACTTTAAACACATTCCAAAATGAGGAGAATCTTTATCTAATCTTGTTCCACAAATAGCACAAAATCTATTAGGCATTAAAGCATCATCTTTAAAGCCATTGGAATGCCACAAATGGTTTTATAGTGATTAACTATTTTATAATCTATTGCTTTCTTAATTATGTTTTCACCAACTATATTGAAATATGATGCTTCTCTTAAAATCTCAACAGCATCTTCCAAATTTATTAATTTTCCTCCAAAAAATTGATTAGAAATTTCAATTTTTAAATTACCTTCCTTAAAAACTTGGTTTAGGAGTTCTTCATCACAACAAGCAATTGTTTCTAATTCACCTTGAACGTGAATTTTAAGGAAAACTCTCATTTTTTATTTTAATATTATTTTTCTTTAATTTCTTGTCTAGCTCCACAGGCCGTACATTTCAAATAAATTTTTTTTCCTTCTCTTTGAATCTGCGTATCTGGTTTATTACAAATGCTACATAATACATAAGTTTTTGTATAATTTTCAATTAGTCGATTTAAGACCTGAGCCTTATATTGACCTTTTAAAAATAATTGTTGACCCCTAATTTCACCCATTGTTCCTGCTTTTTTAAGAAAAATTCCTGTGAAATGCTTTTTATCTCTATTCAGAATACCAATAATCTTATTAAAATTAGTAATGAAAGTATTCCTACTTTCAATCCGTAACTCTACTTTTGGAATTTCAAATCTAGAGGATTGCTTTACATTTTCTGGAATCTTTTCATATGCTTTATCTAATAATTCCTTATAATTATTCAAATCCATGGTTTATTATTCTATTTATTTTCTTTATTAGTATGAAATACAATATAGGAAAAATACTTTACCATTATTTAAAATAAAGTAGAAAATTTCAAGTTAAATTAAAAAGATTCATAAATATTATCATCTGATTCATAAATACGCGATTCTAGGATTAGTTCATTTAGATATGTCCTTAATTCTATATCAGTAATTTTCGTTTCTTTTTTTATTTTTTCAAATCCTACACCATTTCCCTCCACAGAATATTTTTTAATTATTAAATAGACTTGTTCTTTTTTAGTCTCGATTTCATTATTATTGTTACTCTCTTCAAATAAATTGTCAATATCAAGTTCGTTTGAAAATTCTTTAATATCTGGTATTGTAGTTGGAGTTTCTTGAATTTCACCTAATTTGATTTTTTTTATTATTTCAGCATTTCTTAACAAAATAAAATTTGGACGCTCTACTTTTTTAATAATTTCTATCCATAACGAGACAAAATCCTGCCATTTACTAGCACGACCGACAATATCTACAATATCTCCCGGATTAAATCTTTTGTACTTTTCAGGATTAACATTTCTTATTAGACCTTTTATCAATCCGGTACCATCATCTAAATCGAAGTCTAATCCTATATTTAAGTTAAGATCTACTTGTTCTTCGAAATTATCTTCTTTTAATTCAGTCAATTTTTCTTTTTTATTAATAATTGTAGCTATTATTCTTATTCGCTTAGCTCTTCCAAAGATTGTATGGAAAATTTTCTTATCTTCATCATAAATACCTTCTATAATATGCTTAATCCAACAATGAACAGCAGGGGATCTTTTGTAGCTGATCGAATCACTCATAAGAATTTTATCTCATTATTTAATATTTTATATTCAAATTTTGTTAAATATAGAAGTAATTATTAAATGAGTAACATTTGAATGGTTTCTGATATTAAATTCTTTTGAAGTCATATTAACCAATTTGAAAAATATAATTTTAAATATTGGTAGCGGGGGTTCGATTTGAACGAACGAATCTGCCATTCGTCCGTTAATGGACAAATGATCTCAGGGTCTCTCTATGGAGTGGCAGTACCATTTATGAGCCCTGCGGCATAAACCAGGCTAGCCCACCCCGCTAAGAATGAACCTATTGGGATATAATTGATAAAGTTATATAGTTATTATATATATTGCAATATAAACCCCATAATTAAATTTTTTACTTTTTCAAAGGATTTTTTAAGCATTACTAGTAATTTTTTTAACCGAATTGTAAAAAATTTAAATTAAATAAATTTGAAGTCGTTTTTAGCTTAATTTTAAGAAATTCTTGTTAAAGTATATTTCTTTTAACGGAAAAGTTTAACTTGTAATTTTAATTAAATAATAAAAAATAGTTTTTGAATACTACAGCTATATGACTTCCTTTAATTCAATTTTGATAGATTTTTTTTTAAACCCGTGGTTTTTATTATCACTACTTTTCTGGTTGATTGTTTTAGTATTAGTTTATTTATTAAGAAATAAAAAAGGAGCAGCTTATCTTTTTTTTCCATTATTAGTAATGTTTAAAACAAAAAGATTAAACAATTTTATAAAGAAAATTTCAAGAAAAACTCCTAAATTCTGGAGAATTTTCTGGACAATAGGAATATTTATCTCATTTGGAATAACTATTTTTGCTTTTTATTTCTTTTTTGCAAATTTTATAAATTTGATTATAAATCCTAGAATCGAACAAGCCATTGTTCCTCTAATTCCAGGTGTAAATATAGATCTTCCTCTCTTTTTTTATATGATTCTTCCTCTCTTATTTGTCATAACTACTCATGAATTTGCTCATGGTATTTCTGCTAGTTCTGAAGATGTAGATGTTAAATCCACCGGTGTTCTTGGAGCAGGTCTTTTTTATATCATAGGTTTTGGAGCTTTCGTAGAGGTAGATGAGCGAGAATTACATTCAAACAAGATTCATAGGAATACACGTTTAAGGATTGCAGCAGCAGGAACTTATGTTAATGCTATTACAGCAGGAATCGCTTTTATATTGATATTATGTTTTCCCCTAATTATTTCCCCTATTTATCGACAAGTAACTCAAGTAAGAACCGTATTAAGAGCAGAAGAAGGCGGATTTAATTATGGAAACCTTTTGAGTGGTGATGTAATTCTTGCAATTAAAAAAGAAGGAGCTTCAGATGATGAATATATTAATCTTGATGATTATAAAGGATACACACTTTCTAATATCTTATATAACAAAACAGAATTCAGATGTTCTATAGGTGAAAATCTCACATTCAAAATATACAATCCTTCTAAAGATTCTTACTCAGAAAAAAAAATTATTTTAGGGCCACGATATAATATAGGGATCGGATATAGATATAATTCCAATGGTACCGCGTTTGAAATTACAAAAATTTATCTTGAAAATGAGGGAGGAAATAATTACAATAAAAATCTGTCAGTAGGATTAGCTATAAAAGAAGTAAATGGAATTTCTATAAATATTTCTAGAGGTAATTCATTAGAGAAAGTATTAACAACTTTCAATTTAAAAAGTATAAATCTGACAACAGATTTAGAAACTTATATTTTGGATGTAGATGTTGATGGAGTTTTTATAGGAATTCAAAGTAATTCATATTTTATGCATAAAAATCAAATAGCAAAATTCTTTACAAGTTATTTTCCGGAATTATTAATAAGAGAATTATCATGGCTTTTCATAATTGCTTTTAGTGTAACACTATTTAATACATTGCCTTTACCCGTTTTTGATGGAGATAGAATGGTGAAAGAGTTAATTAACTGGGGATTTGGTGAAAATTATAATTCTTTAAAGAAAAAAAGAGATAAATATCTGTTTAAGGATGATGAAAACGAATTTGAATTATCTGAATACCGTATTGAAAAAATAGACTTTGTAAAAATAATAATTGAAGATCCTAGAATAATAACTGAAAAGAGTGAAATCATATTACCTAAAGAAAAGTATAAATTAATAGATAAGATTAACGATGGATTTAATGATACAGTATCTTTAAATCTCCCTGAAAAAGCCAATATTGGAGAAAATGCAACAATTGAAATATCTTATCAATATTGGTATGATGCGAAAAGAAAGATAAAAAGAATAATTGTTAATAGTTTACGATTATTAACCTTAATTATTGTTGCAGGTAATTTTATTTTATCATTCGTAAAATTTGGCGGTATAATCTTCTGGATTTAATTTAACAAAAATTTACAATGGTTTTGATGTCTCATCTTAACAATTTTTTAAATAGAGGTAAATGTTCATATTGTAATAATTCGGTTTTAATTCAACGTAAATATTCAGGAGAAAATCTATGTCAGCAATGCTTTGTAAATAACATAGAGAAAAATGTAAATAATACAATTTCAAAGTATAAAATGTTAAATCCAAAAGATAAAATTATAGTAGGATTATCTGGTGGAAAAGATTCCATTGCTCTCCTATATAATTTAAACAAGATTCAAAAAAAAGTATATCAATCTGAACCAATTATTGCTTTAATCATAGATGAGGGTATTAAAAACTATAGAGAAAATAGTATTAAAAAAGCCAAAGAATTTTGTATAAAATATGAAATTGAATATAAAGTTATATCATTTAAAGAAAAAATTGGCTATACATTGGATGAAATAATTAAAAAAAAAAGGGACTCTCCAGATTATAAATATGCTTGTAACTATTGTGCTACATTTAGACGGAGATTATTAAATGACGGTGCAAAAGAATTTGGTGGTACAGTACTAGCATTGGGACATAATCTTACAGATTTAGCAGAAACTTATCTAATGAATATTCTCTACAAACGTTTGCATTTAATTGGGAATCAATATTTTTTTAAAGAGGAAAATGTAAAAGTAAGGCAATATTTCATAAAGAAGGTTATACCTCTTATGAGAATTCCTGAAGAAGAGATATTATTATACGCAAATATTAAGAAATTTAATTATTATCCATTACATTGTCCATACAGAGAAAAAGATCCAATTATTAGAAAGAGAGTTTTAGATTTTATTCAAGAATGTAAAAAATACAGCCCAGAAATAGAATTCAATTTACTCAATGGATTTTTAGAATTATCTGCTGTGCTCTATAATCAAATTGAAAGAAAAATATTTCAAACATGTCAATTGTGTGGTTATCCGTGTGGAAATGGTCAAATTTGCATTTACTGTAGTTATTTAAAAGAATTTGATTAATGAGTCCTGTCAATTAAATATTCTCCCATTTCTTTTAGTTTATTATATTCTCTTATTTCGTCTTTAAATAATGGAACTTCAATCAAATTTTTCTTTAATTTTTCTATAAAAATATCTTTTATTTTCACCAAATTCTTCTGCTGCATTTCTCTTCTTGCTTTACAAAAAACACATAGTTCAGTAGTGTCTTGATATAATTGGTTCACAACAATATTAGAGACGGGAATATTATGTTTGATCAATTCGTTTAATAATCGACCAGTCTCAGTGATAGCCATTTCTTCAGGTATCATTACAATTATAAATGAATTCTTAATAGGATTTGTAAGATCTTCCCTAGCATTTAAAATAGCATCATTTAGTTTTTCTAGAACCTCTAGTGAATTATCGTCCTTTTTTTCCTCCCTACTAAATAACCTTTTAACAGCTCCAAACATCTTCCCTATTTTTATTCTCATTTTTATAAGCTTCCCAATCCATCCAGATAAAGTTTCTGGTAAACT
The DNA here is from genome assembly GCA_964435435.1 of uncultured archaeon. Classification (GTDB taxonomy): domain Archaea; phylum Asgardarchaeota; class Lokiarchaeia; order Sigyniarchaeales; family SOKP01; genus Loki-b32. The sequence continues at coordinate 5,928 of CAYSZJ010000049.1, read as the reverse complement.
TAAAAATCTTAATGTATGTCCTGTAGGAGCTGTATCAAATATTACTAGATCATATTCATGTTCTGTTTCGATAAATTCTAAAATTTTTCCAAAAGCTAAAGCTTCATCAATTCCGGGAGGAGTTAATGAAGTTAGTTCTTCCATATCCCCAAATAATGGCATATTTTCCATTAATCCAGACATACCCATCTCTTCCATTGGATTTATGTTAGTTAATCCCTTTAATTCAGATATATTTACTTTTGGATTAATCTCTAATGCCGTAAGATTCTCTATTCCTTCAATTGGAGTAGGCACACCAGGGGGTAAATCAACACCTAAACTATCTCCTAAAGAATGAGCTGGATCAGTACTTATAATTAGTGTATTTCTTCCATGCTCAGCGGCCCAAATTGCTGAACTTGCAGCGCAACTCGTTTTTCCTACGCCACCTTTCCCCCCAAACATAACCATTCTTAAATTTAACAAAATATCCTTTAATTGCATTTTTGAAATTACACCATTTTTATTAAATCTTGATAAGATTTAGTACGGAATTAATATTAATAGTCGATTTTATAGCGAAGAATTGCCGCAATTCCTCCAAAAGTACTATTTAACATTTCTCCTTCTTCGGTTTCTGTCGATAAAATTTCAACATTCGTACCAGTTGATTCGGCTATTTCTCCAAGATCTTCAATAATTGAATTAATTTCAATAATTTTAAATAAATTTGAACTACATTTTGGGCATATCTCTTCTTGAGCATCTCCTTTAATTTTTTCTAAAATTTTTTCCTTCACAATTCTAGTTTCGCTATATTCACAATTTGTACATCCTAACTTAATTTTATAAGTATCCAGTTTTTCAGAAAGTAAAAGTGTATCGACTGCACCATAATTCAAAGCCCTCTGTATTTCTTCTAACCCATAAGTAGCTAAACCAGACTCATTAGAAATTTCTTTCATAAAACTTTGCATAGCTTCTTTTTCACGAATATATTTGACATTTTCCATTTGTTCTTTAACTTTTTCTATTAACGCTCGAATCCCTTCGCCACCACCATACCCAATGTCTACAACATCTAATATCTTATCCCGCAATCTATAATCTAAACTCTCATCCTTTACAAATTTTTCTTTTGAAGGTCCTGGACCACCTATAAAAATACCTTGTAAATTTTCAAAACCTAAAAAAATCTCATTCACTGTATCAGAAATTCGTCTATAGAACGCAATTTCTGCTTCTTCATTTAATCTTTCAAATCTTCTCTGTGATTGGCCCCCTGCACTATGTTTCGAATGAATTCCGGATGTAAATTCTTTTACGACTTCTACAGTATTTCCTTTAATATAACCTACTGCGGATTCTTTTCGCCCAATTACTAATAAACCATAAGTCTCCTTAGAAGTAAGCATTTCCTCCAAGGGCCATAATAAAAATTCACTTGCACAGTGGTATCTAAATGTGGTAACTCTATCAGGAGGTTCAACTATATATAACTCATTTTTCTCAGTTCCAGGTGTATTACTTTGAGGAATTGCTCCAGAAAACATAACTAGTCCATTTTCGGGAACTTCTTTAATATTTTTTAATTGTCCTAAAAGACTAGAAATACTATCTAATACATTTTTTCGAGTTAGTTTTGATTTGATATTTTGACTTTCACTTACTTCATTTTTCAGATGGTTTGTAACATCTGAAATTTTTCTATCGTGAGGGATATATACAGAAATTAATTCAGTATGAAAACCCTTTTTACTTTTAAGATCTTCTATTAGTTGTTTAGTTTTATAAATCTTTAAATCATTAGGTTTCTTTTTTGTTGCTGAACTCATATCCATCTTCAAAAATTTAAAATTTTACAAAAAATTAATAGTTTTTCTTTATATGAATCTATATAAAGAAACATAATAATATTTACGTTAAAATTATGACTTTGGATGAAAATGAAAACCAGGAAATTCCTAAAACCCACCCTCGCTATGAAAGTCTTAAATATCGTCATAAAATTATTGAAGGTATGAAAAAATTGGTAGTTACTGAGGCAGGCTTAATAGCACATGGGAGAGGTGAAAGCTTTGATTATATTATAGGAGAAAAGACGACTCAACCTGCGAAAAAAGCAATAAGAGTAGCTGTAGCAGCATTATTAATCGCAAAGAAACCTGTTATAAGTGTAAATGGAAATATTGCAGCATTAATTCCCGAAGAGCTTGCTATTTTAGCTAAAATTTTAAAAGTTTCCCTTGAAATCAATTTGTTTTATCGAAAAGAAGGTAGAATTGAAGCTATTAAAAATGTTTTACAAAAAGCTGGTGCTACTGATATAAGAGGCACTAATGAAGAAAAGATGGTTGAACTTCAAGGTCTTGAGAGTAATAGAAGAAAAGTAGATTTAATTGCTAAAGCTGATTTAGTTATGGTGCCTTTAGAAGATGGAGATCGAACAGAAGCTCTAAAAAAGTTGAAAAAGAAAGTCATTGCAATTGATTTAAATCCTTTAAGTAGAACTGCTTTATGGGCAGATATCACTATTGTTGATAATGTAGTAAGAGCTATACCTAAAATGATAGAAATCGCAAAAGAATTAAAAAAATTAAATCGGATGCAATTAATTAAAATTATAGATAATTTTAACAATAAGAACAATATTCAAAGTATGTTAGATTTAATTATTGAATATATTGAAAAACAAAAAAGCGAAGCATTTAACATCCTAAAGGGATAAATTATTTTAGTTTTTTTTATTCATAAAAACTTAAAAGTTTCAAATATTATATCGTATATATTAACAAAGCTATTTTTCTATTAAAAATATTTGAGCAAGAATAGCAATGGGTACTGATAAAGATACAAAGATTAATTTATTCGATACATATAAAAATAAACAAGAAATTCTTATAAAACGATGTACTTTAGATGATTTAGATGGAGTTATTGAAGTAAATGAAAGAGAACTTCCAGAAGATTACCCCTACTTTTTTTATAAAAGCATACTTGATGATTATCCAGAATCTTTTTTGGTAGCTCAAAATAAAAACGGTAAAATAGTTGCATATATTATGTGGAGAGTTGAAAAGACACCCTCCTTCAATGGTTTAAAATATGAAAATAAAGGACATTTAGTTTCTATCGCAGTGTCTGAAGATTATAGGAGAAGAGGAATTGCATTAGAATTATTATCAAATAGTATGTCAGCAATAAAGAAATATAGAATCAAAAATTATGTTCTGGAAGTTAGAGTATCTAATTATAGCGCTATTAAATTATATGAGAAATTTAATTTCAAAACAAAAGGCATAAAAAAGAATTATTATAGAGACGGAGAAAATGCATACTTCATGGTACATGAAGTTAAGTAATAATAAATAATATCTAAAGCACAGAATATTCTAATCCTTTTATTAAATCTGTTAAAATTTCATTAATAGGTACATCTATCCTTAGTTCTTTAGCATATTTTAATATTCTCCCATTAATAAAATCAATCTCAGTAGCCTTACCCTTAATTATATCTTGTAACATTGAATTTTTATTTTCTGCCGTTAATTTTGCCACATTAAAAGCTAAAGTAATATAATCTTTTTTAGAAAACTTTATTTTTTTTAATTCTGCAACTCGAATTGCCTCATTAATGGCTTTACCCATAAAATACTTTAATCCATCAAATTCTAACAATTGCCCATTTCTTAGCCTTGTTAATGTGCCAATAGCATTGATTCCAACATTTACAAATACTTTCTCCCAACTCACTTTAATTATATCTTGTACAATTATAGTCTCTAAATTTGCTGAATTCAGAAGATCTTTTAATAAAACTAAATCTTTACTTGCCTCTTCTAATTTATCAGTTTCTAAATTAAGATTATTTAAAAAAGGAAATCCAATTTTTGTTATCCCTTTGCCTGTATGGTATAGTTGACCTGGTTCTTTTAATAATGCTCCATTTGTAGTAATTGCCCTTATAATTTTAAATTTTGAACAATAATCACTTGCTATATCTTCATTACCAATTCCATTCTGTAGAATAACCAACCATTTGCTCGAATTAATAATATTCTTATATTGAAATAATGCATCTTCGCTATCATATGCTTTTGTTGTAAGAAAAATAAAATTAAATTTCAAATTAGGATCTTTTATCAATTTTTCTTCAAAATCTTTCTCATTTTCATATGCTTCAATGTTTTTAATTTCTTTAATCGCTTTATTTTTATGAATTATTAACCCTTTTCTCTTAATTGCATTTGTTTGAACCTTTTTACAAAAAAAAATCACATTTAAGTCGTATATATCAGATTTTATATTAGCAATATATCCACCAAATAGGCTCCCTATAGATCCAGCCCCAATAAATCCAATCCTTATATTAGTTTTATTCAAGCTTTATTAGAGCTCCCTTAATTTCTTATATATATTAAAAAATAATACCTCATATTTGAAAAATCTACTTTAAAAATCTATCCAAACCAGTTTGACCTTTTGAATAAGTTCCTGACTTTTTCTTAATATCTAAAATACTTATCTTTTCAGGTGTATTTCTTGGCTTAATGTTTAATTCTTTCATTAACATTAAAGAATTTTTAACAGCGTATCCAGAAAAATGATTATTAAAATAGATGCCTATTGTATCAGCATTTTTAATTACTTTTCTAATTTGTTGGGCCCAACTTTTTATTTCTTCTTCTTTAAAAAAATAATCAAACCAAATTTCTTTGCCAAAACCATGAAATCGAATATATGCAAAATCAGGATTAGTTATGTCCATTCTAGGCGGTAATAAAGGTTCTATAACGGCACAATATGTTAAAGTTTTTTTTTTTAAATAATTGAATATTTCCTCGTCCATCCAAGACTTATGCCTAAACTCGACAACCAAATTGTATTTGTCACTTTGAGGATCTCCAGGCCAATAATCTATAAATTCCTTTAAATTATTGAAATTCTCTTTCTTATTAAATGAGGGAGGCAATTGAATCAAAAAAGCTAATAGTTTTTTCGCCTTAATCAATGGTTCCATCGCTTTCAAATATAGCTCTAAATCATCTAAACATGAATTGATATCTAACTTGGCCTCATGGCTAACAATTCGAGGTATTTTCGCTGAAAACAAGAAATTTTTTGGAGTCTTTTTAACCCAGTTTTTTACTACCCATTTTGAAGGGATATTATAAAATGTAGTGTTAATCTCATTAGTATAGAAAATTTCTGAATAATAAAACAGAAAATCCTCTTTTTTTAGATTTTTAGGATAAAATGGACCAACCCACTCATCATATCCCCATCCAGAAGTGCCGATTAAAACTTTGTCAACCATATATTGCCCATTATTTCAAATTTTTTTTTAATAATTTTTTCTAATCATTGTTGCCTATTGCTAATAATTTAAGTTATTCCTATTTAATCTTTAAAATTTACCTAATTTTCTGATTTCTTTTTCAATTTTATTCTAAAAAATAATTATTAACCACTTAATTTATAAATCTCGTAATCTTTAGTTCATCATTTAAAGTTTATGAATTTAGACCATAAAATTTTTAATGTAGTATTTACTCTAATATTTTGTCGATTGTATTTTTACACTCGATAATTATTGGTGAGTAAATATCTCATCCAAATGGATGATATACGCCTTTAATTGGCAACGGTCTTGTGGAAGTATACCTTACGAGGAAAAACATGCGAGAAATTGATTTCTGAAGCATATATTGAATTCTCTATTACGGCGCATGGAGTACCCTATGACTGAGATATTACAGGAAGCAATGTACCAAGCCAAGCATGAAAAATCATGCTCATAAGAACATACTCCCTATTTATTAAAGGCTTCTTGTCAATCGTCTTAAATTTTTAATTACCAATTCCGAATATGCAATCCCTTAGGCAAGTAATCTGAATCTTTCCTCAATTAGACGCCAATACGCCTCCGCTATTTGGTGGATATCT